>JAATGJ010000149.1 GCA_015654695.1 Chitinophagales bacterium
AACCTCCATCAACATTAAAACCCGGGGTCGCAATAATAATGGTTGCTCTTTATGCAGTCGCTTGAGTTGCGCTGTTGTTTCTTTTACAATAAATGATAGTGCTTTTGCCATAGTCCAAAGCTAAAACATATTAGACTATTTATGAAATATAAATGGTATTAAGCTCCGTTAGGAGCTTTGTGTTTATAGTTATGTATTATTTAAGTAATCGCCAGGCTCCATAGGAGCCACGTAAACGAGGTGGCTCCTATGGAGCCGAAGACCTATATACCAATATTTCTATAAACACGCTGCCCCGATGGGGCAAACCTCTTACTTAAGACATTGCCCATCGGGACATCTCTCGGGTAAAAAATGCGGATGAACGTATTCATGTTCCGTAGGAACATTTGGTGCTGAATTACCGGTAAGAACCAAAGAAAGAGCCAACTTTTATTATTGTTACAGGTTTTCATAAATAACCGCTGCTCCCTGCCCAACCCCAATACACATAGTAGCCAATCCATATTTCACATCACGTCTTTTCATTTCATGTAATAGCGTGGCAGAAATACGGACACCGCTGCATCCGAGAGGATGACCAATAGCTATAGCGCCACCATTTACATTCACTTTAGTAATATCCAGTTTAAGGTCGCGGATGCAGGCAATAGATTGTGATGCAAACGCTTCGTTTAATTCAACAAGATCAAGCTGGTCTGTTTTTAACCCCGCCCTCTGCAATGCTTTCTGCGTAGCTGGCACCGGACCCATTCCCATGATAGATGGATCAACACCTGCCACCGCCATTGAAACGATTTTTGCCATTGGCTCCAATGCATACTTCTTTACCGCCTCTTCACTGGCTAATAACATAGCCGCCGCACCATCGTTGATACCGGAAGAATTACCAGCTGTTACAGTTCCGTCTTTTATGAAAGCAGGTCTAAGCATTGACAGTTTTTCCAGCGATGTTTCCCTGGGGTGCTCATCATTTATTACCCAGCTTATCAATCCCTTATTGCTCATTTCAACAGCAGCGATCTCGTCCGCCCATTTATCAGCAGCTTTCGCGGCAAAATATTTTTGTTGTGATGACAACGCAAATTCATCCTGCTCTTCCCTGGAGATATTCCATTGCTTTGCTACGTTCTCCGCTGTCTCGCCCATCGTGAATGGATGATACAATGCCGATAAATTTTTATTAATAAACCGCCAGCCCATGGTGGTATCAAAAATTTCTGCCGTCCTTCCAAATGCTTCAGTGCTTTTTGCCATGACAAACGGCGCTCTTGTCATACTCTCCACACCGCCTGCAATTATTAATTCCGCATCGCCACACATTACCTGTCTCGCCCCGTCCATTATTGCCTGTAACCCGGATGCACATAAACGATTAACTGTACTACCGGCAACCGTAACGGGTAAACCTGCCAGTAATGCCGCCATCCTGGCCACGTTACGATTATCTTCCCCGGCCTGGTTGGCGGCGCCGGCGATCACGTCTTCAATGGCATTTACATCAATAGATGAATTCCTTTGCAATATGGCCTTTACTACATATGCCAGCAGATCGTCCGGGCGGATAGCGGATAATATTCCACCGTATCTACCTACCGGAGTCCGAACTGCATCTATTATATAAGTTGCGGGCATAATAACCAGTTAATTGTTGTAAAAATGAATAGCGGGTATGTCAATTAAAAAAATTAAACAAAGTATCTTCTTTTTAACCACAACTCAAACATAGGATCACTGAACGCAATAGTTTTCCCATTAATATCAATAATTTCTTTATTTTCCAGCGCTTCCTTAATACGCCTGATATTACCGGAAGCGCCTATATTATAGGTTTTTAAAAACATAGCCGAAGTAAAAACCGTTTCGCCGTTACACAGCCCTTTCAGAAAATTCAACTGCAGGTTAGTAAGCTGGTCAGCTTCCTTCTGGTACAAAATTGTATATTGGTTTAGTAAATCTTCGATAGCCTCCTCAATATTTTCTTCTTTACACCTTTTTGCAGAAAAATTCCAAACAGCCTGCGCCAGTTGCTGTACAAAATAGGGATGATTTACCATCAATCTCGCTATGCGTTGCGCCAGTTCATCACTGATCTCTTTACCGGTTGCTTTAAACCTTCCCATAATAAAAGGTATCCAGTATTTTTCTTCTATTTTCTCTAAAAATAATATTTCCCCGAATTTATAAAAGGGCATAGACGGTTTTGTAAAAAAATCCATCAGCAAATGACGTTTGCTCCCATATAACAAATAAGTGACATGGGAGTGCTTCTGCCAGTGCGCTCTTAACCTTTTTTGTACGGCCAGCGGATCGTCAAAAAAACTGATATTCTGAAATTCATCAATACAAAGAACAATGTTCTTATTTTTCTTTTGCGCAATTTTTTCCGGGAGGTCCAGTACCTCGGAATAATGCTTTTTCACATCGTCCCAGCTAAAGCTTATGGAAATATCTGTAGCCGGGTCAGGGTTAAAACCGAACCTCGGAATCATTTTTTTAAATACAGCCGCGGCAAGTTTTGCGGCTTCACCCAGGCTACCGGAAGTTGCTTTAATTACCTGCCGTGAAATTTCTTCATAAAACTCCTTCTCGCTGCGGATATTAAAAATATCAACAAAGCAAAATACCGGAGCACCGGATTGCTTTTTGTATTTATCGGCCACCTGCTGCACCAGCGAAGATTTTCCCCAGCGCCTCGGTGAGATCAGTATCGTATTGATACGGCTATCTATCTGCTGCTTCAGCCAGTTGGTTTCTTTTACCCGGTTGGTAAAATAAAAATCTCCGGCAATCCTTCCAAAATCAAATGGCTTGTCCATACCCGGGATATTTTTTATCAAAAGTAAGAAACATAAATGTTTCATACAAAAATGTTTCATACAAAAATGTTTTACCGGTTGCCCCCTGCTTCCCCTGTCCATTCCGGCTTTCTTATCTTTGCTCAATGCAGAAAGCGGGGACAAAAAATATCAGGCATTTATTATTGACAGAACTGGAGCAATATTTTGAGAACATAGGTGAAAAAAAATTCCGTGCCAAACAGGTCTATGAATGGCTCTGGCAGAAACAGGCCATGAGTTTTGCTGACATGACCAACCTGAGCAAAGACCTTCGCCAGAAATTAGGTGAAGAGTTTACGCTACCCGCTTTACACATTGATGCCACGCAATATAGTTCGGATGGAACGATCAAAAGCCGTTTCAAAACATGGGATGGACATTTGGTAGAAGGAGTAATGATACCTACTGCTATGCGATATACCGCCTGTGTTTCCTCGCAGATTGGTTGTTCATTGAGTTGTAAATTTTGCGCTACCGGTTATATTGACAGAAAAAGAAACCTGGATTTTGATGAAATATATGACCAGGTGGTACTGATCAACCAGCAATCAGAAAAAGCGCATAACAAAAAACTGAGCAATATTGTCTTTATGGGCATGGGTGAACCTTTGCTCAATTATAAAAATGTATTACGATCTATTGAACGAATCACTGCGATAGACGGGTTGGCGATGAGCCCTAAACGAATTACTGTTTCTACGGCTGGTGTTGCCAAAGGTATCCGGCAATTAGGTGATGATAAAGTGAAATTCAAACTGGCGTTATCACTTCATGCGGCCACTGATGCCAAAAGACATGAGATCATGCCGATCAACGACAGCAACAATATTAAATCATTGGTGGATGCATTGAATCATTTCTACAAACAAACAGGCAATGAAATAACGTTTGAATATATCCTCTTCAAAAACTTTAATGACTCATTGAAAGATGCAGATGAGTTAATTAAACTTTACCGCCAGGTACCCGCTGACCTCGTAAATATCATTGAATACAATCCCATAGATTTTGCCAAATACCAAAAACCCGATGAAGAAACAGTGGAAGCCTTTATTGCTTACCTGGGAAAAAACCGGGTGAATGCAAGATTGCGCAAAAGCCGTGGCAAGGATATAGATGCAGCCTGCGGGCAATTGGCCAATAAAGATTAACTGCAGGTGCCTGTTTTTAACTACCTGATTAACGTAATCGTTCCATTGCGATTCACTTTACCACAAATAGTTTCCGCCCAAACCTGGTAGATAAAAATACCAACAGGTTGTTGTACCCCTTTGTAAGTACCATCCCAGCACTTTGAAGGATCTGTCGTTGAAAAAACAATTTCGCCCCAGCGGTTATATACCTGTAACCTGAGATGTGTGACCACTCCCCACGATCTTATTCCAAAACAATCGTTTTTACCATCGCCATTGGGGGTAAAGGCATTTGGCACTAAATAACTATTGGCGATGTCGCCTGCAATTACTTTCACCTGTACACTGTCTTCCGTTGTACACCCTTTATCAGAAGTAACCACTACACGATACCAGGTAGTGGCTGATGGAGAGGCAACAGGGTTATAGATGGTGGGATTATTAAGACTTGTTGCCGGCGTCCATGTATATCTTACACCCCCGCTTGCCTGGAGGTCAGCTATTCCTAATATGCAGTTCACATCATTGGACTTGCTTACCGATACCGACGGAGCCGGATCTACGGCCAGGTTCACTGTACGTATCAAACTATCACAACCCGCTGCTGTTCTCGCAGTATCCCTGTAAATACCAGCGCTGCTTATTATTAAACCCCATGGCAGGGTATAGGTTTCATCAGAACAAATAACAGCGTTGATACCGGATATTGCTGCCGCGGTGACATGCAAATTTACTGTTCTTCTTACACTGTCACACCCCGTTGTATAATGCAGGGTATCGCGGTAATTGCCTGCTGAATTTACTGCTAATCCCCATGGCAAAATATAAGTAGCTCCCTGGCATATAGTGGCATCAATAGTTATCAATGCCGCCGATTGCACTGTAAGATTCACTGTTCTTCTTATACTATCGCACCCGGTAGTATAATGTAAAGTATCCCGGTAAATACCCGTTGCATTGACAATTGCACCCCACGGTAATGTATAGGTCTGACCGGCACATATAATTGCACTGATTGTTATAGCTGTTGGTCCCTGGACGATAAGGTTAACGGTTCTTCTCAAACTATCACACCCTGTCGGATAATGTAAAGTATCACGGTAAACTCCGGCGGTGTTTACAATGATCCCTGATGGTAAAGTATAATTTTGACCCGCACAAATAGTAGCATTAACAGTTGTTGAAAGTGGTATTTGCACAGTAAGGTTAACGATTCTTCGCATACTGTCACAACCGGTAGTATAGCGTAAAGTATCCCTGTAAGCGCCTGTTGTATTTACAACAGTTCCCCAGGGCAATGTATAAGTTTGTCCTGTACAGATAAATGCGTTGGTTGTTACTACTGCAGGTGTTTGCACAGTGAGGGTCACCGTTCTTCTCACACTGTCACAACCCGTTGTATAGTGCAAAGTATCGCTGTAAATACCTGTTGTATTCACCACTATACCTGATGGCAATGTATAATTTTGACCGACACAAATAGTAACATTTATCGTTGTTGAAAGCGGGGATTGTACAGCAAGATTCACTGTTCTTCTCAAACTATCGCAACCAGTAGTGTAATATAAAGTATCACGGTAAACACCGGCTGTATTTACAATGACACCAGATGGTAACATATAATTCTGACCGGCACAAATAGTAGCATTGACAGTTGCTGAAAGTGGCGTTTGCACTGTAAGGTTCACTATTCTTTGTAAGCTGTCACAACCTGTCATGTAATGCAGGGTATCCCTGTAAATCCCGGCTGTATTTACCAAAGTTCCCCAGGGCAATGTATAATTTTGTCCGGCACAGATAACTGGATTGATTGTTATGGATGCCGGGATTTGCATTGTAAGGTTCACTATTCTTCTTAAACTATCACAACCAAAAACACTATACAATGTATCCCGGTATATACCAGTTGTATTTACAATAGTTCCCCACGGCAATGTATAATTTTCGCCTTCACATATCACCGGGTTGATAGTTTCATCCGTAACAGCGAGTATTGTAAGATTTACTGTTCTTCTAATGCTATCACATCCAAAAACGCTGTGCAATGTATCACGGTAAACACCCGGAATACTCACAACTGCACCCGAGGGTAAAATATAGATCTCCCCTGCACAGATAGTTGGATTGATCGTTATGGCAACCGGTGTCTCCACTGTTAAATTCACCGTTCTTCTTATACTGTCACAACCAGTAGTATAATATAAAGTATCCTTGTAAACACCGGCAGTACTTACCACAGTTCCCCATGCTAATGTATAACTTGTTCCTTCACATATCACCGGGCTGGTAATTACTGATGAGGCCGTTTGCACGGTAAGATTCACCATTCTTCTTATACTATCACACCCAAAAACACTATACAATGTGTCGCTGTAAACACCGCTTGTATTTACAATAGTTCCCCATGGTAATGTATAATTTGTTCCTTCACATATAACCGGGTTGACAGTTTCATCCGTCGCGGTAAGGGTTGCAAGGCTCACCGTCCTTCTTATGCTATCACATCCCGTTGTGTAACGTAAAGTATCCCGGTAAACACCGGCCGTACTTACCACTGTTCCCCATGGTAATGTATAAGACTGACCTGCACAGATAAGCGGGTTGGTTGTTACAAATGTTGGCGCCTGTACAGTAAGATCAATTACCCGTCTCAAACTATCGCAACCCGTAGTATAGCGTAAAGTATCCCAGTAGGTACCAGTCGCGCTTACAATTGTTCCCCACGGCAGCGTATAAGTCTGACCGGCGCAGATTACCGGGGTAGCTGTTACCAATGCCGGCGTTTGCACAGTAAGGTTCACCGTTCTTCTGATACTATCACATCCAAAATCACTACGCAATGTATCCCTGTAAACACCGGTTGCATTTACGATAACTCCCCACGGTAATGTATAGCTCGCCCCGGTACAGATAAACGGGCTGATCATTGTGTCTGTCGCCGTAAGTATAGTAAGGTTGACTGTCCTTCGTACGCTGTCACAACCGGCAACACTATGCAATGTATCCATATATATACCGGGAGTATTCACTATTGCGCCCCACGGTAATGTATAGGTCTGACCCGCACAGATAGTTGGATGGGTAATTACAGTTAAAGGCGTTTCGACAGTAAGAACCACCGTTCTTCTTATACTGTCACAACCGGTGGTATAACGCAAAGTATCCCTGTAAACGCCGCTTGTATTGACAACCGTTCCCCAGGGTAATGTATAGGTCTGACCGGGACAAATTGCTGCATTAAGGTTTGCAGATGCTGTTGCCTGAACGAGAAGGTTCACTGTATTGATCAAACTATCGCATCCTCTCACACTTCGCACCGTATCGCTGTAAACACCTGTAGCATTGACTGTATTACCCGAAGGCAATAAATAAGCCTGCCCCTGGCAAATAGAAGCGCTGGCACTATTCAGCAACGGCTGAAGATTGCTGAGAACAATTGTATCCCTCATGTTGCAACTGCCAAATGATATATCCACCCAGTATAATCCTGCTGTCGTTGCATTGAATGTTGCTCCTGTCGTCCCGTTCTGCCATATATACCCGGCAGCACCCTGCGTTGTTGCATTCAAAACAATAGGCTGGCTGCCGAAACAGTCTTGCCTGTCATTGCCCAGTGGATAAGCAGCGGTGGCAACAATAAATGAATCACGGGTAGTACAGCCATTCAAAGAAATATCATCCCAGTAAATACCAGGGTTAAATACATTGATGGAAGAAGTAGTAGCGCCGGTACTCCAGTGATGAGATTCATTAAGTCCTTTTGCCGCATTCAACAACATCGCATCAGTACCGCAGATATACTTATACTGTGTAAGCGGCGATAGAGGATCAATATTTACCCGGATAGTATCACGGGCAATACAACTATTATAAGTAACAGTTACAATATAGTTGACCTGTCCTGTTGCACTGGCTGTTATTGTCGGACTGACTGCATTCGTATTCCACAAATAAGTCGCTCCCGCATAAGAAGTTGCATCCAGCAACACTGTTCCTCCATTACAAAGAGATATATCAGCGCCAAGATTTACAACAGGTCTTGCAGGAATAGTGATGCTGTCATTATAAGTACTTTGTCCTCCGCAACTGTTGTTTGTCACCGTCAGCGTAATGTAATAAGCCTGGCTGGTAGAAAGTGAAGGGTAAACGAATTGAGGTGAAACAGCAGTTGATGTCTGCCCGTTATAACCAAAATTCCAGAGATAAGACACAGAAGAACCATACGTGGAATAGTTGACAAACCGTACTCCGGTACTTTGTGTACAATCAAACTGTTTTTGAAAATTGGCATTGGATAAACAGGGATTGAGAGGTGCGCAGGTATCAGCATGATGCACAGCATTCAAATGCAAATCAATGGTGCCGGTAGTATTGGCCGGGGAAAATACCTGTATCCAATAATCTCCGGGAGCCAAACATTTATAAGTATCCTGTGTCAATGCGTCTTGTACACAGCTTCGCTCCTGCATGGCGCCACAATTACCATTCATTAAACGGTATTTGATCTGTGAAGAAGACGCATTGGTATTTGCCGACAGATACGTTGTTACGTCTAATGTATCAGTACCCGTAATGTTTATTCTAAACCAGGATGTTTTATACTGATTGGTAATGGCTCCAGCGGGGCAGGTAAGTGTTGGATTAAATTCGCCATAATCGGTTCCGATAGTATGGCAGTTTATTAATGCCGATGTTATACTGGTGCCAGCTCCATTTAAGGTAGCAATTACTGGTCTGCTGCAAAAATCACCTGCGTTTTCTGTAAGGGTAATCTCAGGGTATTCTTCCCCACCTGTCTCACCGCAGTTTGGCAGTATAATGTAATAGGTGCCGGGTGTAATGCATTCTGTAAAATAATAACCATTAATACCATCGTTAAGGCCCATACCTTGAATATACTGCAATCCATTGACCGTCGAATCGCCTGGAATAATTTGGCGGAATAACTGGAATCTTGAAGGCCCGATTTCATAATAGCCCCCCGTTACGTTATACATCCTGAATCTTATATTTCCAGAAACAGTAGTGGAGAATTTATACCATAAATTTTTAGTGCAATTCCCATTAGGTATTGGGTCTGTTGCGTCACTGGTGGCACAGGAAAAATTATCAGTTGTACCTGTATAAGTACCCGGCCCAAGGTTGGTGCCAATATTATTTGCCTGGTAATAGTGGTTGAATTTTGGCAAAACTGCATTGATAGAATCAAACAAAACGGAGACCTCAACCTGGTGATTGGGATACATCCATTCGGGATTAAAAAAGTCATGGTTATGCCTGTTACTCGGAACCCTGTTTGCAACTACAATATAGTACCGCTCCGGTATAGGCGTACAGGTCTCCCTGGAAAACGATACTTCTGTAACACCATCACAATAGCCGATATCGTTATTGGCGACAAGCTCCAGTCCTTGCGCCATCGTGGAATCCACACCACCCAAAGCGACTATTGTATTAAAAGGCAAACTGCCATCCACATTACTCTTTAAGACATAGTAAGGGTATTGCCAGCCTTTCCCAATCGTTTTATTGTTCACCCGCACTTTCACCACACCGCCTTTATCCACCGTAAAAGTGTACCAGAGGTTTCGGGCAGGTGCCAGCGGATACGTATAGCCATCGTTAGGATTGATGTAATTACTGGTGAACAACGGAATGTTATTACCCTGATTATAGATATTTGGCAAAACCACGGAGGCACAACCATAAGTAGGGTCGGTAGTTTGCGCCCCGGTTGTACAATAGAAAAAATCATTGCTTGCAGCCCTGCCCGGGTTCAATGGATTTATATCGGTTGGTTTGCCGTTGTACCAGCTACTATCCGGTCTTATCTGTCCGAAATCATAAGCATTATTGGCATGATCGAACCGGGAATAGCCTACCTGGTCAATATAAATTTTTGGTGTTACTGATTTGCACACTGCATCGGGTGTTGCAAAAAGCACCAGGGTATAATCTCCCGGTTGCAATTTGCAAAGTTGTAAATGGCCCAGTGACAGCAGGCAGGGTTGAATGGGCTGAGCAGTGCCAAATAGTACCGAATCGGTACGGGCATTGCCGGCATATACCTTTGCCGAATAGGCATAGGGTGCGCCATTCCAGTAGTTTTCGGTAATGATACTTACAAAACTTTCCTGCGTAATGCGAAAGACCCAATAAGCCACTTTTGTTGCCCCGGGATAACAACTAACAAGCGGGTGTGATGCAAAAGGCGTATCATTAGTACAATTAAAATTTTCCGTATAAAGCGTGTAAGTTGTATCTGTTTTTGGATAGGCGGCTGTGTGAACCGCTCTTGGGGCCCATTGAATTAAAAAAGGCTGATGGGTGATGGTATCAATAGCAGCTTTATAAGGACGATTGTATTTGGGTTTTGGACAAGGGGGGACTATTACTGTTATTTGAATCCTGTTTCCATAACCAATCGAACCGCCGTAATGAATATAGCCACCATTAAGCGAATTAACATCCCGGGTAGGATTCTCATAAGATGCCCCCCAGCCATAAGATACAACTGTGTACCATCCGGCCGGCAGCTGGTCACAAGTACTTAAGCTAATGTTGTCAAAGCATCTCCATGGTGAGGGCATTACAGTTAAAGCAGCCAATCCATCGGTTGCTTTTCCCCTGAATAATGTAAGAGGAACATAACCGCAAATTAAAGGCTGGCTGCTGATTGAAACACTGGCAGGGCTACTTAAATAAAATTGCCGGTAGATGGCTTTGGTTGATGTAATAATACCGTAACCTTCTTTACATGGCTGAAAGCCGTCAATTACAATAGCATTGTCTTTACAGGAAAAATAATCAGGGTCGCTGGTAACCGAGCCGCCTGCAGGTGGAATGATGCTGAGCAGATCACCCATATCTTCTGCAGTTGCTAAATTGTAATGCGTTGTATTTACAATATTTAACCTTACCTGCATCTGGTTGGTAATATCAATAGAATTTTGATTGCCATAGTTTACCATTGTATAAGTGCCCGGCAGGATACAGGCTTTTTGACCATCACATACAGGATAAGCATTACCGGGAATGCAAAGTGTCTGGGTGGTTAAGCCGCTGATAGTGGCAGGATAATTAAAAACACCTTGTCCGGTTGCTAATGCATTGGCGTCTCCTTTAAATATTTTAAAGTTCGAATTGTAAACATTGGGGCTCCATAGGCTTATAATGCCACTATCAGCAATATTAAATTCCCGGTAGATGGCTTTTGTATCTGATGGATCACAATTGTCAGATGGCATCACTGTATTAGCGCAACCAAATGTATCTGTTTGACTTGAATAAGTAACACCAGGAACAAGTGGTTGCATCACATTACTTACTTTATTCAGTGTATCAAATGCACCGGGAGAAGAAAGATTGAATCTGTTGCTGGCAATGCCTGTTTTTACATTTAAACTCAACGTGAACCTGGTACCAAGGCTGGCCTTCGCACAATATCTGGAATAGATATTAGTATCTAACCCCATTACCTGCAATGTATAATTGCCCGGCGGCAGGCAATTGATAGATTGACTCGTTATGAATTTTCTAATGATGTTGGCGGTGTCTAATGCAGCACAACTGTTAGATACGTTTTGATTGTATAACCGCAGCAGCATAGGTAAACCACAGCTCCCGGGTTCGGCTGTTGTAGTAAATTGAACAGTGGAAGTAGAAGACAATGTGAACAAGAAAAAAGTGCTCAGCTTATACCTTTCTCCGTTATACATTACACCTGCTGATGGCAAAGATGGTTCACAAGGGTGTATAGAGTGACGGGCATTACAGGCAAGATTATCATTTGCCGTGGTGACAACACCAGTTGGGCTGGATGGTAACACTCCCAGGTTATTTGTAGTGGGGGTGATAGCAGATAAAATCGGTTCAGGTGCAATGGTAGGAGCCAATCCTCCCAACACCAGATCTAATGTAATCTGGCTGTTGTAATTTTTATCATAAAATAACTGTAATGAATATGTAGTGTTCGGATTAAGTTTGCTGCAATCCAACACTCTGTTTGCATACGAATAACCATCTGTGACTAAAGAATCGCATCCTAAAGCTACTGGCAAACTTGAATAGGGTGCAGAACGTACATCGCCCTGATATATTTTGAACCCGAATTTGAAAGCTGCAATCGGGTATCCAGCCATCACAATATTCAGATAATCGAGATAGGCGGGCGTAGTAAACACATGCCAGGTACTTTTATTATAATCCTGGTAATTGCCTAACGTATTACAAATCTCACCTGCATCTTCTAATGACTGACAATTGACAGCATAGCCTGGATGTGTTGAAATGCCACGGGGTAAAACACCGAAATTGTAAGCCTGTGTTTGTTGGTCATACGCAGCAGCAGGCATTCCTGTTTCTACGGTTATATAAACAGGGCCGTTGGCAGCGGCTTTACTGGAAACCTGCACTAAATAATCACCACTTTCCACACAGGGATGAAAAGTGTTTCCAAAAACACCAATCGGTGTCAGCTTATTACTGATATCGGCGCCACTTGGCAAACAGGTATTGGTCTTATATACTGCAAAACCCGCGTCACCGGCAGTGATTAATGAGCCTGGTTGTGCTAAACTAACACGAACAGATCTGGTGGTAGGTAAAGTAAATTTATACCATACAGATTTTTGGTTTTGCCCTCCAACTAAGATAGCTGGCGCAAATGTTTCGCCCACCTGAACAGTTGCCAGCGTAAGATCGAACGCGGATGAAGTAAATACACCCAATCCAAATCCGGCCAAACCAATATTTACCATGGATGCATTGGCGCAATTATCGTTGGCAGGCTGTGCAGAAGCAGGTATTTGCAGGAGTAATAAAAAAGCAACAACAGCCGAAAATAATCCCCGCTTAAATAATGAAAGTATCCTTTTGCTGTTTATCGGCATAAGCAAAGCAGTGGCTGAAATTCCTGTTGTGTAAAAATGGCGACAAAGAAGTATGCAGTCAATTCCCCGTTCGGGGAATAAGCTATAGTAGTTTTACGCTGTTCAGCGCTTCGATCTTATTCTTCACCTTTAATTTCCGGTAAATGTTCTTCAGATGTTTTTTTACCGTTTCGGGACTTGTTTCAATCCGCCCGGATATTTCTTTATAAGACATGCCTTTCGACAAAAAATGCAAAACTTCCTTCTCTCTTTGAGTCAATAGTAAAATACCATCCTTCATCTGAAAAATGCTTTACTGATCATGTTATGTAAAAATGAATGGAATGAAGGGAAAAAACAATCCCCCTTTCGGGGAATACCCATCAGAGAAGACGGAATTTATTCAGCGCTTCGATCTTGTTTTGTACATGCAGTTTCTGGTAGATATTTTTCAGATGTTTTTTTACCGTTTCCTGCCCCACGCCAAGTTGCCCGGCAATCTCTTTATACATTAATCCCTTCGCCAGCAGCTCCAGTACTTCTTTTTCCCGCTGACTCAATAATGAATTCACATCGCTTATTAAAGGCTTTTGAAAAGACCGGATCACTTTTCTTGCAATAAACGGGCTCATCGGCGATCCGCCTTTGTACAGATCATGAATAGCTTTACAAATTTCATCTGCAGTTACTGGTTCTTTCAGTATATATCCTGACGCACCGCATTCCAATGCTTCAAAGATGGTATCGTTATCATCATGAATGCTGCACACCATAAATTGCGTACCAGGCATTCTGTCTTTCAGCCGTACAATCAGTTCTGTTCCCCGCATTCCCGGCAGGCTGATGTCGGTGATAACAATATCAGGCGGATTTTCCGGCAACCCGGTTATTGCTTTTTCAGCACTGGTATAAGAGCCGGTAAGAACCAATTCATTTTGTCCTTTTATAATTGCCTCGAGGGCGATCCGGAACTGGTCATTGTCTTCTACGATGGCTACTGTGATCATATATTTTATTTCAGGGGAATTTCAAATGTCAATCCAAGGCCTTGCTCGTTCTTAATAAAAAAATTTCCCTTCAACTGCAGTATTCTTTGCCGCATATTTTTCAATCCGTTTCCGTCGCTGTTGTTCTGATCTATGCTCATTCCTTTTCCGTTGTCTGAAACAATAATATGAAGTTTATCATCGCAGCTTATAATCACTTCCACTTTATCAGCCCCGGAATGCTTAATAATATTATGCAGCGCTTCTTTTACGATAAGATAGATATGCCGCCTTGCATCGCCGCTGATTTTTATAGCAGGAATTTTATCAGGCAACAGCATGTTAAACGTACCGGGATAGTTTTCCATCATCAGCCTCGCTTGTCTTTGCAAATACGA
Organism: Chitinophagales bacterium; assembly: GCA_015654695.1. GTDB lineage: Bacteria > Bacteroidota > Bacteroidia > Chitinophagales > Chitinophagaceae > VBAT01. Next base: position 14,228 of record JAATGJ010000149.1, read on the forward strand.
AATAAGGCTGCTGAGACTATCGTTCTCCGCATTCAGGCTCCATATCACCTCTTTCATTTTAGATGAAACATCCCCTACAGACTGGTATATCTTTTCTATTTCAGCAACACTTTCCCCGTCTTTCGATCTCTTTTTTGCCATCTCAGTCATTAGCCTGATCCCTGAAAGACCAGCGCCAATATCATCATGCATCTCGGAAGATATCCTTTGTCTTTCATACTGAACGGCCAATTGTTTTTCCATGGCTACTTTTTCTTTACGCAACTGGTAATAGTAAATAAAACGTCCAATTAAAAAAATCAACGCTACTCCGGTGGCAATCAACAAGACTCTGAACCACCAGGTTTGCCACCAGGCGGGATGAATAATAAAATTATACGTAACCATCTCCGTCCAAACCTGTGATGAGCCGATAGCCCTTACCTGTAATTGATAATTCCCATAACCCAGGTTGCGGTAGTCCGCCATTGTTTCTTCAGATGGCTCGCTCCATTTTTCATCAAGACCCATCATGCGGTAGCTGTATTTTATTTTACCCGGAGCCGACCAGTCAATCGCAGAAAAATGAAAGTTGAGATGATTCTGTGTATAAGAAAGCTGTAAACCATCCGGGTAATTACTAAAAGGAATTACATTCCTGAACCTGATCTTGTTGCCGAGGCTGTCCGGGAAATTGTGATAGTCATACACCTTATCATTGATTTCTATATAGCTCAATTGTAAGGAACGGGCATCCTGTCTTTTGAATGGCGTATTCAAATCTTTTGTAAGAATATTTTTTCCAGTGCCCCACCAGATACGGTTACTATTGTCAATACAGGCGCCGTGAAGATTAAAGTCGAGCGCCTTCAGCCCATCCTGCAAACCATAGTTATAAATAAGATACTTATTGTTTGAATAAACTAACTGGTTCAGGCCTTTATCTGTACCCACCCAAACAGCGCCGTCAGCATCTTCAATGACTGACCAGGCATTATTATTGCTCAGTCCTTCTTTTTCGGTATAGTAAGTAAAATTCTTTCCGTCAAAGCTGCACACACCAGCACCCAATGTCCCGAACCAGAGTTTACCTTTTTCGTCTTCCATAATGGACGTAACACTCTTGCCGAATAAACCTTCTTTCTCTGTATAATTAATAAGGTGCGTTCCATCGTACTTGCTTATTCCGCCTCCTTCAGCACCAAACCATAGATTTCCTTTTTTATCTTCAAGAATAGAAAATATCTTTTTGGCGGACAATCCCTTCGTATAATGAATAAAAAAATTCCCGTCATACTTATAAACGCCATCAGCGCCTGTCCCACACCAAAGATTTCCCTTCCTGTCTTCCAGCAGGGAAAAAATCGTATTATCGGAAACATCCTTGTTTAAAGGATAATTTGAAAAACCAATACCATCATATTTGTTCAAACCACCGCCGATGGTGCCCATCCACATGTTTCCCTGTGTATCTTCCAGCAATGACCTTTGCCCATTATGCATTAATCCCTTCTCTGCCGTGTAATAAGTAAATTGTCTTAACATCCCGGGAAATTTTTCAGCATCATACTTACCCACGCCTGCTCCTTCAGTCCCAAACCAGATATTCCCGTTTTTATCTTTAATAATTGGTCTCACCCTGTTATTAACCAACACTTCGTTGCGGGATAAATAACTAAAGCCGGCGTCGTTCAGTTTATTTACTCCGCCTCCATCCGTGCCAAACCAGATATTACCGTTCCGGTCTTCCATCATTGACCTTACTTTATTATTCGATAAACCTTCCGCCAGGTTATAATGAGTAAAACTTTTTCCGTCATACTTATTAATACCGCCGAAAGTACTGCCCAGCCAGATATTCCCATTTTTATCTTCCAGCATTGACCAGACCTGGACACCGGAGAGTCCTTCTTTTTCTGAATAGTAGGTGAGATTTTTTCCATCAAATTTTGCCACGCCGGGATTAGAACCAAACCAAATATTACCATGCCTGTCTTCCAGTAATGAAGAAACACTTTCATTCATCAAACCATCTTGCCGGGTATAATGTGTAAAATTTTCTCCATCAAATTTTGCCGCGCCATGATTGGTCCCCAACCAGAGATTTCCTGCCCTGTCTTCAAGACAAGCATAAACCGTGTCATTAGGCAACCCTTCCCGCGTACTGAAATGAGTAAAATTTTTTCCATCATACTTAGTTACGCCCCCACCCAAACTGCAAAACCAGATATTATCTTTTTTATCCTCCAGCATTGCCAAAATTCTATTCCGGGGCAGACCTTCCTTTTGAGTGTATTGTGTAAAATTCTTTCCATCAAATTTATTCAACCCTTCCGCTGTACCTGTCCAGATATTCCCCTTCCTGTCCCCGAGCATTGAATAAACTATATTGTCCGATAACCCTTCCTTTGTGGTATAGTTAGTAAAATTTACACCGTCGTATTTACATATACCTGCTCCATCCATGCCAAACCAAATATTTCCTCTTTTATCTTCCAATACAGCATAAACAAAAGAAGAACTCATTCCCTGGTCTACATCCAAATATTGAACGTTCGCAGTTGCCGCGTCTTTAAACCGGAGCGGCAACGCTTTCACAGGAGGTGGTTCCCTGAAAGGCATCTTTTTCCCGGTGACAGGTATGGGTATCCCTGTTGGGATGAGACCGATCGTGTTTCGAAGAACAAAAGATAGGTCGCCTTCTCCCAATTTTATTTTTGTTAGCTGTGCCGTATCCACCGGAATAATGGTGAGATTTTCCGGTACAGGATGAACGTTACTTTCGATAATTATTCCTGGTGGGATGCCAGTTTTTGTGATTGTTGGTTTCGATGCTTTTCCCGGGTCAGTTACAACACCATTAAAAATAACCGGAACGCCTGTTTTAATAGTATCCCCAAAAGAACTGGGTAATGGTTGTATAGTATCACCGGTGATCTTATTAACCGTATATCCTTCTGATGTATCTAATGAAAAAATAAGAGATTCCGGGTATAAAGGCGGGTCATCCTGTGCCAGCTGGTTTGAGTTGCCAGCGCATCCTCCAATAAAAAGTAACACTATAAAATATTTCAGCATGATCCTCATGTGCAGCAAAATGAATTAATACTTCCTGAATAATTATATAGGAAAAATTTTGCCGCTTTCGTTCTTATCATCCACTCCCCTCCTGGCTGGCAATCCGGTTTCAATTTAAGATAAATCTTATCCAATTCTCTTTATTACTAAGAGAGTTATGCGCATTTGGAAAAATGGATGAAAGAAAAGAAGAGGCCTTATTGCTTATCTAAGAAAGAAATGGGTGAATGCTGGATTGCGCAAGTCGTGGCGGGCCAATAAAGACTCACATTAATGATCAGCTTCATATAAGACACCGTTTATCCCTGATTTTTCCAACTCTACGAAAGATTTCATAGTTTAATTAAACCTGCCAGCAAGTCCGGGGTCTGTTAGACGTCAAATTACAATTCGTGTTATACTCAATAACACATCATCATTTAAATAACAGCCATGAAAAAAGTAATTGTTTCATTAATGGTCGCATCTTTTGCAGCCATAGCCGTACACGCACAAGAGATACCTGACCGTAAACGTGAAGAATCCAGGCGAGTTGAAAAAGAAAGAATGTTCCATAAAAAAGAACTGGCCAACCTGAACCTTACGGAAGAACAGAAAACAAAAATGAAATCCATGAACGAGCATTTCCGGAAACAGTCTGAAGAACTGAGAAAACAGGATAACATTACCGTGAAAGAATCCCGTGAGAAGATGGAAGCTTTACGCAAAGATCACCATGCAAAATTTCAATCCATACTGACAGCCGAACAAAAAGCGCAGATACAAAAAGATAAAGAAGCCCGCAAGATAAAAGCGAAAGAATATGGTAAAAAGAGACAGGAAAAAATGAAGGAAGAATTAAATCTTACCGAAGAGCAGTCTGCAAAGATGGCGGAGAGCAGGAAAGCCAGTATGGAAAAAATAAAAGCCATCCGGGAAAACGGTTCACTAAACGATGAACAGAAAAAAGAACAGGTAAAAGAATTAATGAAGAAGCAAAAAGAAAGCATGAAGTCCATCCTGACAGAAGAACAATTACAGAAAATGAAAGAGAAAAGGAAAGACCATGGCAAAAGGAAACAGGCAGAAAATATCTAAGGACGGTTTACTATAAAATAAGCCCTGTCTCCTCGTGATGGAGCCGGGGCTTTTTTAGTTACCTTCGTGCCTCACTACTGTTGTAAAACAGCAAACTACTACACATGAAAAAGAAGTCAACGCATTTCGACAAGTTTACAAAAAAGAAGAGCAACGCTGCGATCAAAGAGCAGTTCAAACAGGAAAAAAGAAAGGTTAAGAAAGAACGGGAAGAGTATTTTGATAAGAAGAAAGCCGAAATCCGAAGTCAGAAGTCTGAGGCAAGAGGTCAGAAAGAAAATTCTCAATCAGCTAAGTCATTACCAGCACCAGCTTCTTACCTCCGGCCTGAGTCATCCAACCAGATGCCGCTTAATAAATTCATTGCCCATGCAGGTATTTCCGGGCGCCGCGAAGCAGCCGACATTGTAAAGAAAGGATTAGTAAAAGTAAATGGCGAACTGGTGACCGAACCGGGACATAAAGTTTTTTCAACTGATGAAGTAAAAGTGAATGGGAAAAAAGTGTTCCTGGCTAAAAACCTTGTTTACATTTTACTGAATAAACCCAAAGATTATATTACTACTACAGATGATCCGCAAAACAGGAAAACGGTTCTAGATATTATTGGCCGCGCTACAACGGAGAGAGTTTATCCCGTAGGCAGGCTTGACAGGAATACTTCCGGCGTGTTATTGATCACCAATGATGGCGAACTGGCACAGAAGCTTACGCATCCAAGTAATGAAATAAAAAAAGTGTATGCCGTCACACTTAATAAGCCTTTGGAGAAGAAAGATTTCGACCAGATATTGAAAGGAGTAAAACTGGATGATGGTCCTGCCAGTGTGGATGTTTTAGCTTATGCGGATATGAAAGATAAAACACAGCTTGGCGTTGAAATTCACAGTGGCCGCAACCGCATTGTCCGCCGCATTTTTGAAGCATTAGGTTATGATGTAAGAAATCTCGACCGGGTGATCTTCGCTGGCCTGACTAAAAAGAATGTTGAAAGAGGTAAATGGCGTTTCCTGACAGAAAAGGAAGTAAGAGATTTGAAACATTTTGGGAAAGGAAAATAACCTTTGATTACATTGATTGAATGATTGCTATGAAGCTTACAGATATTCTGATATTTGAAAATGATGATTTTACTGTATTAAATAAACCATCGGGTTTATTATCCATTCCTGACAGGGAAGGAAAAGAAGTTTCATTAAAAGATTTATTACAGGAAAAATACGCACAGATATTTACTGTTCACCGGCTTGACAGGGACACCAGCGGCGTAATTGTTTTTGCAAAGAATGAAGAAACACATAAGCATCTCTCCAGGCAGTTTGAAGAAAGACAAACGGAGAAGATATATGTTGGATTGGTGATCGGGTCTCCGGCTGAAAAGAAAGGGAGTATTAATAAGCCTATCGCTGAAAATACCGTAAAGAGAGGTATGATGATCATTCATCAAAGAGGAAAGGAATCGCTTACGGATTATGAAGTAATAGATGACTTTGGTATTTACTCCTGGCTGCAATTTCGTATCCATACCGGCCGCACCCACCAGATACGGGTACACATGAAAGATATTGGCCACCCGATCGTATGTGATGAACTATATGGTGATGGCAAACCCATTCTTTTATCGGGTATCAAATCAAAATTCAAACTTTCCAAAAAAGAAGAAGAGGAAAGACCGATATTGAACCGGTTAGCGCTTCATGCGTATAAATTGAAGTTTGCTGATACTCATGGAAAGGTATTTGAACTAGAAGCGGCGGTGCCTAAAGATATAAGGGCGACGTTGCAGCAGCTAAAAAAATTATTGCTTTCTAAAAACCGCTGAACTAGTCCTACGCCCATGTAGGATCGTTGTAATATCAAAGTCAATCTGCCAGGAATCAGAGCTAAGTTTCGTACCTGTTATAGTAAAGCTATCGGGAATCACGGCATTTTGGGTTGCAAACGAACACTCAACACAACCTGCACGGAAATATATATTTGCTGCCTCTATATCAGAAGTCTGATAAGCAAAAGAATTACTGGCAGGATTTACTTCAAACAATAAGTTTTCATAACCTCCGCCATCCGTATAACCGGGACACAAAATAGTATTTGATTTATATTCAAAAACCAATTTGTCTCCATTGCCTGCTGAAGCTAAAAAAAACTGGGGTGTATGGATGGTATCAACTCTGGCATTTTCCCTGTATGAATAATACTTTTCAGTATAAGGGCAATCTTTACTTTTGCTGCATGAGCCAATAACCACAAAGACTGAAAAGACCAAAAGAGTCATTCGCATATACCACATTTGAGCTTTTGACAACCGCTATCACAAATACGTTGCATCAGCACTTCTCCAGCGCCCCCAAAATATCACTCAATATATCCTCAGCATGTTCCAAACCCACAGAGATGCGGATCAGGCCAGGTGTAATTCCCACCTCGTTTCTTTCCGCTTCTGTTAGCTTGGAGTGAGTAGTAGATGCAGGATGTGTAGCAATACTGCGGGTGTCGCCAAGATTGTTGGTTACGGAAAGCATTTGCAGTGCATTCAGGAATTTACGTCCGCTGTCAACGCCGCCTTTTACTTCAAAGGTCACGATGCCACCACCATTGCTCATTTGCTTTTTGGCAATTTCATATTGGGGATGATCTTTTAAGAATGGATATTTTACCCAGCTGACCTTTGGATGGTTTTGTAAACCTTTGGCGATTGTCAATGCATTATCGGCGTGTTTATCCATACGGATAAATAATGTCTCCAGGCTTTTACTCAATACCCACGCATTAAAAGGGCTCAATGATGGCCCGGTATTCCGAACAAACAAATACAGCGGGTTAATCAATTCTTTTCTTCCCACCACAACTCCACCCAATACCCTTCCCTGCCCGTCAATAAATTTGGTAGCGGAATGCAAAACGAGATCTGCCCCGTATTGAATGGGTTGCTGCACAGCCGGTGTGGCGAAGCAGTTATCTACTACGAATAAAATATTATGCTTTTTACAAAGCTTTGAAACAAATTCTATATCTATAATATCCAGGCCAGGATTGCTCGGTGTTTCCACGTACAGCATTTTAGTATTGGGTTTTATCAATGCCGCAATACTTTCCGGCTGGCTCATATTAAAATAGGAGGACTCTATCCCCCATTTGGGTAAATACTTTGTCAGGATAGTATGTGTGGATCCAAATACAGCCGATGCGGAAATAATATGATCTCCTTTACTTAAAAAAGTCATGAATGTAGAAAAGATAGCGGCCATACCTGTACCAGTAGCAATACCATCTTCCGCTCCTTCCAGCGCTGCCATCTTGGTAATGAATTCATCCACTGTTGGATTGGAAAAACGGGAATAGATATTTACATCCAATGTATCATCCGCAAAAGCGGCTGCCATCTCTTCGGCAGAGTTATACGTAAAGCTGCTGGTAAGGAACAATGGGGTAGCATGTTCTTTCTCTCCTGTCTTCGGTGTCTGGATGCGGATGGCTTTTGTTTCGGGGCGTTGCGGCATATACTTCTGTATCTTTTTAATGGATGGCGAAGATACAATGCAGGAGGATAACGCAGCTTGTTTACACAAAAAAAGCGGTGCAGATACACCGCCTGTAATGATTGCCTGCTATATGAAATAGTTGTTACGGAAAGAATAGCCCTACGCAGAAAGCCTGCTGATCTTTAGCTCCCGGGTTATGTAACGCTTTCTCACAAAACTGAATTGATAATGGGTTAGTATCAATTTTGTTCACTTCCTGTAAGTTCGATAAAAATGATTTGTCGCTTACCAGGCGCGTATTATGTTTTTAATTTTATCGTTATAATTATTTTTTTATCCGGTGCAGAAATGGTTATCCTTGTTTTTTCATGTTGCTGCTGATCTACAGTTAGTATTAATGGAAATTTTTGTACGGTTTCAATACTGAATTCACCTTTTGCATTGGTAAGCGCCTCTTCTTCTCCATGCACAATATAGACATGCGCGTTGGCTACAGGCTTGTGGTTCCTTTCAGATATGACTGTTCCTTCTACTACTTTCGTCTGTAAGGTTATCGCTGGTGTATAACCCGTCAATACCAGCAATGGAAATAAAAATGCAGCAGCGGGTATAAGTTTACGCATACAATAGTTTAAAGGTTTCCAATGCAAAGAAAGGGCAAAAATATTAGTCCACAAATACAATAGACTAATATTTTGCTAAATCTCTATTTCTTTCTTTTACTCAAAGACTTACTCTGAAAAAATAGGGGTTGTTTTACTGCGGGAAGTATTGTACAGGTCATACCAATCCTGCCGGTCAAGATCTACATTGAAAGCGTTTACAATGTTGCGAATACGTTGTTCATTGGTAGTACCAATAAGCGGTAAGGCTCCTAATTTGATGAGCCAGGCAACAGCTACTGATTCAACATTGGCTCCGTATTTATTGGCCAGCTCACCCAATTTATAATGCACCCTTACGGCTAATTCATCGGTACCGTTCTCGATCCTGCCTCCCGCCAATGGGGCAGCCGCCAACGGTCGCATATAACGTTGTTTGATATAATCTATCTGCCCATTGTCGAGCGCTGTTGTATTCAGCAGGTTCAACTCGATATGATTGGTAACAATAGGCACCCGCAGGTAAGAAGCCAGTAACTGATGCTGGAAAACAGAAAAGTTAGCCACACCGATATTTCTTATTTTCCCCGATCCCCGTAATCTTTCCAGGGCAAGAGCTGTTTCTTCCAGGTTAGAAAGCGGATCAAGCTGGTCCAGCAGGAATATATCAATATAATCAGTCCTGAGTTTTTGTAATGAATTATCAACACTCTTTACTATATGTGCGGCGGAGGTATCTATATGTTTAACCCTTACATCAGGCCTGTTGCTGTGAGGAATGTTAACTCCGCATTTAGTGAACAGCACCACATCTTCCCGCTTGAATGATTTTTGTTGTAACACATTACCGAATAACTCTTCGCATTGATACCCGCCATAAATATCCGCATGGTCAAAGGTGTTAATACCCAGTTCCAGGCAAAAGTTGACGATCTTCTCCATCGTGGCTACGCCTGTCGCACTGATATCTTCCCATCTCCAGAAGCCATAGACTGCCGGAGAAACTTTAGGGCCTGAATCGCTGAGATAAATTTTTTCCATCTGGTTATTTCATTTTTTTATTTGTTCATTCATCCATTTCAGATCGCTAATTTAAGCATTTCTGAATGGCTCCTGGCAGAAACACATGACCACCCATAAGTTATTATGAAATGTGCTTTACTCCTGTACATTTTTGATTATTTTATATCCGGTACCGGGAATAAAACACCCCCGAATAACAAATAGGCCCAGAGCAATGTCCATAAAATATTAAATACCTGCGCGATGATAAATGCAAGGGCTGGTCGGCCACCCTGCATTTTTACCAGGTCGGCAAACCTTGCTTCAAGGCCAATAGATACAAATGCTAACGCAAACCAAACAGTCCTCAAACTGTTTAACAAACCACTTACCTGTTTTGTGGTATCGGCAGGAATTAAGAAGGAAAAAATCAACGACACTGCAATAAAACCAATCACAAACTTGGGAAACCTTTCCCACACCACACTTAATCCCGGTTTAGCAGCGCCTTCTTTTTTGGATGGATCTTTTTTTAATGCCCACCATGCTGTTATAAAAAAGGCAGCTACGCCAATCAATACATTCTGTGAGAATTTAATGATCACACCTGCTTTTAAAGCCACAGGCCCTACCAGTTGCGCTGCGGCGGTTACTGATGCAGTAGTATCCAGTGTACCACCCAGCCATGCCCCTCCTACTATTTCAGAAATTCCCAATTGTTTGATGACCCATGGTTGCAGTACCAGCATGGGAATAGCCACTAATAAAACCAGTGTAGTGATGTAAGATAATTTTTTCTTATCCCCGTTGATAGCGCCGCTGGCGACAATAGCTGCTGATACTCCGCAGATAGAAACAGCGGATGCGAGTATCACTCCAAACTCATCATCTACCTTTAACCGGCGTGATAACCACAATGCAAAAAACCAAACAACCGCTACTACGATCAATGCCTGCAAAATTCCCGGCAGACCCGCTTTTACAATATCAGTAAATAAAATACTGGAGCCAAGTATCACCAACCCGGTTTTTATAAAAAATTCAGACCGGGCTGCTTCTTTTATCCAGGCTGGCAGCACAGTGAGATTACCTATCAACAATCCGAGTACTAATGCAAAAACAACATACTCGATGCCATAATAGTTAACCGATTTGTTGCCGGCAATAATGAGAGCGATAATTGCCAGTACATAAATGAGTGAAAAGCCGGTTATATATCCTTTCACATTACCTCCTGTTAACCTGACCGCTAATGAAGAAAGCAAGGCGAACACCCAACCAATCCCTGCAATAATCAAAAGATTAGTACCAGAAAATACTTTTGTAAATAAATCACCCGCATTCGCCCATTGATATACCGGGGTGGTAAATTTATAACCGGAAGAAATTAAAGCGACAGCAAGCACAGCAGCAATGAGAATACCGCCGATCCAAACAGCCCAGATATCTTCTGAGAGGCGGGACAAAAAAGATCCTTTCCGGCCTGGCGGCAAGACTTCACTTACAGATTTACTATCGTCAGACATGATTACAACATTAAGTTTATGCAATAAAATCTTCTTCCAGCCACCTTGATTCCCACTTCATGTCACGGATGGCCTGAAATACTTTCCGTCCATAATAAACCGGTGCCGCCATTAGTGCAATTAATAATGCCACCCATAGTAAAGATGAATCAAAAAAAATAAATACTATTGCGCAAACAGCTCCTGAAAAAATATACAAAGCTGGGTGAAACACGTAATGCAATATTGCCGCTAATGTAGTTTTATTTACTTTTCTTTTCATAGCATAATTTTTAGTATTTCACATTAAGGCAACACTATCTTTTCTGTCGGTATGTCCCAGTGCGACAGCAATAGTTCGAACCGGTGTTGTTCATCTTTGGCCAGTTTATCAAGATCGGGATAAAGCTGTTTCTTATAGGGTGTCGTAAGGTCAGGATCAAAGGCAGCCTTTATATCTTTAAAAACTATAGTGACCTTAAAATCCCATCGGGTGTCTTCCCCGCTGTGCAGTTTAGGTTTTTCGGCTGTCACACTTATAATATCTCCTTTCTCCAGCGCTTTTTTCAACAAGGGGTAATGATTTGTTTTCCACAGATCAATAAACTCATCTGCATATCCCCATTTTACTTTATAGTAATTCTCAATTACAAAAGAGTTCTCCTTTTGCTGAGAATGGGCCTGGTAAGAAGATACTAATAATAGCGCAACGACCAGCAATAAAAATTTACCGGCATGCTTTCTTAAAAACAAAGAATATTGCATAAAAAAGATTTTAAAATTTGATCATTCAGTAAGCTATTCAGAATCCGGAAATAAATCAAAAAAGAAAATCATCATTGCGGCACAACCGATGCCGGCAACTCCACTTCTTCCTTTGGCCTGTAAATATTACCGGCTATTCTTTCCACAAATGATTTGGGGAAAAATTTGGGGAAAAATGCATGAAGTTTATTCGCAAACCCGGGAACTATTTCCGCCTTTTCCTTGAACAAACCTTTTACCGCAATCTTCGCCACACTTTCGGGCGTCATATTATAACGGTCTGCCGTGCGGCGCACATGTTCTCCCATTCTCGCCCTGTTTACAAAATCTGTATCCGTGCTCCCCGGGCTGAGGCAGCTTACTGAAATAGCAGAATCCTTCAATTCAAACCGCAGGCTTCGGGTAAAAGAAATAACAAACGCTTTCGAAGCTGCATAAATGGAAAGATAGGGCACGGACTGGTAGCAGGTAGTACTGCCTACATTCAGCAAATATGATTTCTTAAACTTCTTCAATACGGGTATGAATGCATAAGCGATCTGTAATTGCGCTTTTACATTCACATCAATGATGTTGAGCTGTTCACTAATAGGCATTTGTTCAAATGCACCATTCAGTCCATAACCTGCGTTATTCACCACCACGCTTAATTCATGGTGAAAAGGTTTACTCCATGCTGTTATGTTTTGTATGGCATCAGGATGTGACAGGTCCTGGTGCAATGTATAGACAGGTACGGCATAGCGGGTTCCGATATGATCTGCTGTATGGGCCAGCGCTTCTTTATCAATATCGAGCAACAGGAGCCTGTATCCTTTCAATGCAAGCTCTTCTGCAATGGCTTTGCCAATTCCCTTAGCGGCGCCGGTAATTAATGCGTAAGGCATATATCTGTAGTTTAAAGGATTGACGTAAATAATTTTCTTAACCAGGTAAAAAAAAATAATAAACATATATCACGGGTTCAGTTCGGGAACGAGGTTACCAGTTTGTTGTTTTTGCTGCTCTTTCCTTTTTGATTTACCACCATAGGCATTCAGCTTTAGTTGTCCGATCCGGTGGTAAAACGCAGTTGGGCTATTGGCATGTTTGGGTTTATAAGCCCCGGTTATGATCGGGATATACATAACCCTCCTGCGGCTTGGCTCACCCATGAGTGGAGATTGCTGCATCTTGTGCCAGATACGCCCATCGTGTATGGTCAGGTCGCCGGCTTCAATATCGAGACCTGTTTTATTCGCGTCAGGTTTGTTATCTATAAAATATTTCTTTTTGAAGAAAAGTGTAAACAATCCTTTATTATGTGTGCCGGGTAATACGCGAAGACCACCGTTGCTCATAGGGCAATCATCTAAATGCAACCCGACATTAAGCATAGGTAAAATGCGTGAACCAAGGAAAAGGTCTCTCGGGCTATCGGTATGCCAGCCGAGTTGCGTAAAACTGCTTTCTGTCGTATTGATATAATGGTTGACTACCAAACCGTCTTTTTCATTTTCACTGATCCTTCCTTCATAAGGTTCCAGTAAACGGGTCAGCAACTGCAGCCTTTCGCCCTGTAGGAATTTACTCAACGTATCACTGAAGCTTGATGTAAAGGCCAGTCGCTGAATAATCGTTGAACCATCAGCATCTACCCCAAATTTCAGGGGAACGCCGTTGATTTTATTAATACCATTTTTCAATAAAAAAGCTTCTACACTTTTTACTTCGTCAACTAATTCAGTTACCGTTTCACGGGGTATAAAGTTTTTGAACTGTATCACTCCATGCTGGCGAAAAAAATAGAGATGCTCATCTGTTAAGGATTCATGGAGACGAAAAAGAGGCTGTGTGAGTTTTTTCATACTAGTTGGTTTGTATTGATGAATAATTGAATTGTTATAAAGATTGCGCTGCCCGGAGAGACAAGCTGCCGTATGCTGCTTTATCAAACTTTTTACCGGGAGGGGATGTAGTTATTTAACAACAACACGAAAGCATATTATGAATGCACATGGAAGGATAAATCATGAAAGAGGACATCTTTGTTGTATACATACCTGTTGATAAAAATGTTATTGCTTTCATTGGAAGATATTATTAGTCTACTGATTTTATAGACTAAAAATAAACAGACTTTTCTTATTAACCAAATAATATTATTCTTCTTTATTAAAATTTTATCACCTGGTGAGCAAACCTGCATCCAATACAAATTGTGATCCGGTAACAAATCTCGATTTATCCGATACAAGAAAAACCACGGCATTCGCCACATCTTGGGCTTCCACCCAGGGCACATTAATAAGATTACCAGCGCTTCTTTCTGCAACTTCTTTTGGTGTTAACCCTTCAAGGGCCGCCAGCCCGTCATTCATTGGCGTATTAACTCCCGTAGGATGTATAGAAATTACGCGGATATTATGGGGAGCTAATTCAATAGCCCATGATTTAGTCAGCCCGGTTAGTCCCCATTTGGAAGCAGCGTAATGACTTAACCGGTTCATGCCACGCAATCCTGCAATGGATGAGTTATTAATAATAACACCTGACTTTTGTTCTATCATTACCGGGATGATTCGTCGTGCTACGAGCCAGGCGCCTTTTAAATTAATATCCAGCATGATGTCCCATTCCTTTTCCGTCAACTCGTGTGCTAGTCCATAAGCGCATATCCCTGCGTTATTAAACAGTATATCTATTCTTTTTAATTCGCTGATGGTGGTTGAAACAGCATTGTCAATATCTGCATCTACCCTTACGTCGCCCGTAAAAGGAAGACATGTAACACCAAAAGATTTACATTCCTGTACCAGTGAATCAAGTTCATTCTCCGAACCTAATTCATAGCCGGGGTAGCTGAGTGTTTGCGCAATATCAAAGGCGGCAATATGCACTCCCTCTTTTGCGAGAGCAATAGCTGTAGCCCTGCCCTGGCCATGAGCGGCACCGGTAATAAAAGCCACTTTGCCTTTGAGATCTTTAGCCATGATTAATGATGTTTTAATGAGGGTAAATAATCAGTTAGGTATTCATCAATATCAGTCTCTATCACATTATTAAAAATATTGGTAGCGATCATTTGACCGGCGAATGCAATCAGGATAACCATATCTTCCTTGCTGTAGCGTTCTGCTATACAGTTATACAGGTGATCATTAATATTACCCTGGTATTTGGCTATGCTGCTTCCAAAGTCAAGCACATCTTTTTGCAAAGTTGTCAGCACAAGGTTCTCTGGCTTTTCACCGGCATCAATAATTATTTTTCGGAAGAAAGTAGAACAAAGCGGGCAATCAGAAGCTTTGGAAATGGAAAATGCAAAAAGATAGGCCATGCGTTTTCCCAATATCTTTTCCACCTGTTGATACAAAGGATACCATTGCATATATACCTCAAAAGCCAGTAATGAATGACCCAGTGTGGATTTCATATTCGTGATACGGCCATTATGCTCTTTTATATGTCTTTCAAATGCTATTTGCACTGAGGGTTGGAGGTCATTGTCGCTGACGGGTGGTATCCTTGCCATAGTCTGTTCTTTACATTAATTATTTATTCCTGCTATTTTTTTTGGGACAAGGTTTTCAATAGTGTATATTTGTCCACAAATTTAGTAGACTACTATCAAATTGACAAATAAGTCTGCTCCGATTGTTTTGCCAGTAACCATTTTTTTCATCTCAACTCTTAAGTTATGGTGCGTTATTTAAAAAATCTGACCTGGCCTTGCTTATTACTATCCTGCTCTATTGGCTTTAGCCAGCCGGCTGGCCGAACGATCAGCGGTATTATTACTTCACAGGAAGATGCCGCACCATTAGAAGGTGTGACAGTTATTGTCAAAGGAAGTAACCGGGCATCCGGCACGCAGGCTGACGGTGTATATTATATTAATGTATCTCCCGGCGATTCAGTGCTGGTGTTCAGCTACAATGATTTTCAGACACAGGAAGTAAAACTGGGTTCTGCTAATGAGTATAATATAATATTGAAAAGGGGCAAGAACGCCATTGAAAATAAATCATCATTTTCTCCTTACGGAAAATGGAGAGGCGTCTTCCGGCTGAAAGATGGCCTGGATGCGCCCTTCATTTTTGAAATAAGCGGCAACAGTACGGAGGATACAAAAGTTTATTTTATCAATGCTGAAGAAAAGTTTGATGGTGGTAAGCTGAAGCAAACGAAAGACTCCTTATTCATTTTAGCCGACCAGTTTGATAATGAGCTGGCTTTTAAAATAGAAAGCAATTCACTAAGCGGCGTTTTGAGAAAACAGGATAAAACAGGTATTCCTGTTCCTGTAAGAGCAGAAAGAGGATATCCGGACCGGTTCACAGAAACAGGAGCAAAACCTTCAGCAGATATTAGCGGCACTTATGATATCGTCTTTAAAACCGATAATGGAAAAGATGAAAAAGCGGTTGGCTTATTCAAACAGAACGGTAATAAATTGCGGGCTACATTTTTACGGATCACCGGCGACTCAAGATACCTGGATGGGATAGTGAGCGGCAATAACTTTTATCTTTCCACTTTTATTGGCTCCGGCCCGGGTTATTACAAAGGAACAATTAATAAAGATGGAAGCGTAACAGGAGAAGTGATCAGCGCAAGAAGCGTGCAGGTATTTACCGGCTCTCCCAATGAAGACGCCGCATTACCTGATCCCTACAAACTCACATTTCTGAAAGATGGATATACTTCACTGGATTTTTCATTCCCCGACATTAATGGCAAACCGGTATCATTAAAAGATGACAAGTATAAAAACAAAGTGGTTATACTTACCATTACAGGTACCTGGTGCCCCAATTGTGTGGATGAAGCATCTTTCTTAGCGCCATGGTATAAGGAAAATAAGAAAAGAGGAGTGGAAGCCATCGCCATCCATTATGAAAGAAAAACAGATACAGCTTATGCCAGGAAAGTAATCACCCGCTTCAGGGAAAAATTTGGCATTGAGTACGATGCGGTATTTGCAGGTCTTGCCGATAAACAACAGGTAGCGGAATCATTGCCTGCATTAAACACTTTCCTCTCCTTCCCTACTATTATTTTCATTGACAAAAAAGGGAAGGTAGCGAAGATACATACAGGCTATACCGGCCCCGCCACAGGAAAATATTATGACGGGTTTGTAAAAGAATTTAATGAAGAGATAGACCATTTGCTGAAACAATAAGTATAAATACATTTCACCCAACTAAAAACGACCAGGTATGAGCAATATATCTGTCAAACAAAGAAATCAGCGCTATACAGACCAGGGAGAAGGTGATGTGATCATTCTTTTATATGGTTTGTTCGGGTCTGTAAAAAATTTTCATCCGCTTATACAACATCTCAGTCAAACGCATCGTGTTATCGTGCCCATTTTTCCTTTTTATGAAATGGGTATAGCGGTGAACATCTACTCGCTTACAGAGTTTGTTCATGAACTAACAGAGGACCTGGAACTGGAAAAATTTCATCTGCTGGGTAATTCAATGGGAGGGCATATTGCCCTGCTCTATACCCTAAAATATCCTGGCAAAGTAGAATCATTAATACTTAGCGGAAGTTCAGGCTTATATGAGAACGGAATGGGCGATACGTATCCGAGGAGAGGGGACTATGACTATATCAAGGCAAAAGCTGAGTTTACTTTTTATGATCCGCGCACTGCCTCCAAAGAATTGGTTGACGAGATATATGAAACCGTTAATAGCCGCCGGGCGATTCAGATAATATCACTGGCTAAATCCACTATCCGTAATAACATAGAAAAAGAATTGTATAAAATTCATGCGCCCTGCTGTTTGATCTGGGGCCGCAATGATACCATTACGCCACCGCAGGTAGCAAAAGATTTTCAACGGCTGATACCCCATGCGGAATTACACTGGATCAATGAATGCGGCCATGTACCTATGCTGGAAAGACCGGGAAAGTTTAATGAACTTCTTGATCACTTTTTACAATCAGTGTATAAGACACTGCATTAGAAAAAACATATCATCAATTTATCTTTCGGTGACCTTAGATATAACATTGTCAACAACATACTTCCCGGCAGAAAATAAAAATCCTGGTAAAACTTAAAGTAGCGGTCAATAAATAAAGATCAGGATACTTTTTTATCAACCAATTCATTTTTTACATCTATGCGTAACTGGTGCGTATTAAAAACACTTGAGTAAGGCTCCACACTTTTTGTAAGAAACACACTTCCGCCGATAATGCTGTTTTTACCAATAACCGTTTTGCCGCCGAGAATAGTTGTACGGGCATAGATAATTACATTGTCTTCTACGGTTGGGTGGCGCTTTACTTCCGCCAGTTCTTTGGCTACCTGCAATGCGCCAAGAGTAACACCCTGGTAAATGGAAACATTATTCCCGATGACAGCAGTAGCGCCAATGACAATACCGGTACTATGATCAATCATAAACGGAACACCGATCACCGCGCCGGGATGAATATCCGTGCCTGTATTACGATGAGCGAATTCACTTAATATGCGGGGTAATACAGGTACGTTAAGTTTTACCAGCTCGTGTGCGATCCGGTAAACAGTAATGGCGTAAAAACCAGGATAAGAAACAATCACTTCATTAATACTGGACGCGGCCGGATCAAACTCATAAATTTTGGTTACATCCAGCCTCAAATTATTATAAATAGTTTCGAGCTGATCATAAAATGAAGAAACGGTTTCTTCAATGTTTATTGCTTTGGGGTCCAGGTAGGTTAATAAAAGATTCTCAAGATCAATCTGGTTTTTTTTCAGGATACCATTATAGGACGTGTGTTTAGGCAGGCTATTGGTAGGAAAAAGAAATTGTACCAGGTCATTCAACCATGCAATGGCATCCTGGGTAGATGGTGTAGCTTCCCATTCAGCCTTGTGTGTTTTGCGGAGCAGCTCAATAAACTCTTTCGGGTTCCCCTGTTTCATGGTCAACTTGCTATATTATGATAGGTAAAAACCAACCTGCGCTACTTACGCTTCAACCGGTGTAAAACAGATACCAATGTATCAACATCCCCACAGGTATTATAAAATGCCAATGACGGTCTTACGGTACTTTCAACGCCAAACCGGCGAAGTATAGGCTGAGCGCAATGATGACCCGTTCTTACTGCAATTCCTTCTGTATTTAACGCCTTGCCTACTTCATCATTGCTGTAACCCTGCAATGTGAATGATAAGACACTGGCTTTACCAGGAGCAGTCCCTATCAACCGCAAACCCGGAACTTCTTTCATCAGCTTTGTAGCATATAACAAAAGATAATGTTCATATTGATGGATATTATCAATGCCCAGTTTAGTTACATAATCCAGCGCGGCTCCCAAACCTACCGCATCCGCGATATTGCCCGTTCCTGCTTCAAAACGTCCCGGCGCATCATGGAACTGTGTATGTTCGAATGTAACATCTTTGATCATGTTACCACCACCCTGCCAGGGTTGCATTGAGTTCAATAAATCTTCTTTACCATATACCACACCAATACCTGTTGGCCCGAAAATTTTATGTCCCGAGAAAACAAAAAAATCGGGATTTAAATATTGAAGATCTACCCGCAGATGCGATACAGATTGTGCACCGTCTAATAATACTTTTGCCCCGGCGCCATGTGCCAGGTCAATGATCTGTTTAGCGGGCGTGACTGTACCCAATGCATTAGATACCTGTGTGAAAGAAACCAGTTTGGTTCTTGGGTTTAATAACTTTTGGTATTCGTCCAGTAATATTTGTCCATCATCATCTACCGGTATTACCCGCAACTTCACTCCTTTCTTTTGCGCCAATTGCTGCCAGGGAACAATATTAGCATGGTGCTCGAGGTGACTGACAATGATTTCATCACCGGCAGATAAAAATTGTTCGCCATAACTTTTTGCCACTAAGTTGATCGCTTCTGTGGTGCCCCGGACAAAAATGATCTCGTTGACAGATGCCGCATTTAAAAAATGTCGCACTTTTTCCCTGGCGCCTTCGTATGCATCCGTTGCACGGGCCGCCAGTTCATGTGCCGCACGATGTATATTGGAATTTTCATGCTCATAAAAATAACTGATGCGGTCAATGACCGGTTTTGGTTTTTGCGTGGTAGCCGCATTATCTAACCATATCAACGGCCTTCCATTTACTCTTTCCTGCAAAATGGGAAAATCTTTTTTTACCAGGTTGACATCAAAGGGAGGTTTTGATAAATCAATACTCTTACTATCCGAACCCGGCAATACTGTTGCAGCGGATCTTCCTGTTAATGAAGTATTATTTTCTTTTAAAAAATAATAAGAACTATCTCCGGCGTTTGCAAAGCTGTAAGGTATCTGCGGCGCTGATGCAAATGAAGGGATGCCCGCTAAAATGTTTTTTATATCAGGCAGCAAATCCTGCTCTGCTGTAAATGGTAATTGCTCATATTGTTCTGCATATTGCACGGAAGGAGATGACCCGCTGCCGGCCACAGATTGCGGCGCTTTGCCCGCACCGGCAAAATGCGGATCAGGTAAAGCTGTTTGCGGGTTATCCATGTCAACCTCATTACCCTGCTGATGCGCTGATGGTGAGATACCCCTACCGGCCACAGATTGCGGCGCTTTTCCCGTTCCTGCAAAACCAGGAGAAGTAAAATTCCCTTCCTGGTTTTTCAGATCAATAGCATTCACTGAATTAATAGCAGATGGGGAAACACCAGCGCCCCCGACAGATACAGGAGTTTTGGCTCCTGCAAAATGTGGATCTGGTAAACTGGTGGGTGGGCTTTTCAGATCAGCAACATTTCCCTGGCTTGCTAATGGATCATAACTCAGAGGGGATGGTTGACCAACAGCGCCGATTGACGGAGCCGTACCGGGAACAGCTTTAAAAAAATCGTTGGCTAATTCCTGCAGCAAACTAACATCGGGTATTCCGGGCTGATCAATATTTGTACTCATGGTATTTACCAATTTCAACATTATCCAAAACAGCAATAGCATCATCTACCAATACGGCCAATGAGCAATAAAGGGAAATTAAATAAGATGCGATGGCCCTGTCATTGATACCCATAAAGCGGACAGACAAACCGGGAGATTGCTCGCCGGGCAGGCCTGGTTGAAATAAACCCACCACGCCCTGCCTGCTTTCACCTGTGCGCAGTAAAATAATTTTTGATTTACCTTTTTCCACCGGCACTTTATCAGAAGGTATTAATGGAATACCTCTCCAGGTAAGGAATTGTGAGCCAAATAGCGAAACAGTAGGCGGAGGTACACCACGGCGTGTACATTCACGTCCAAATGCTGCGATAGCCTGCGGATGCAATAAGAAAAAGCCCGGCTCTTTCCATACTTTGGTGATCAGTTCATCCAGGTCATCCGGTGTAGGTGCGCCTGTTCTTGTTTTTATAATTTGCGAAGGAACCACACTGTTCAGTAAACCATACTCTTTATTATTGATCAGTTCACTTTCCTGGCGTTCCTTTATCGTTTCAATAGTCAAACGTAATTGTTCGCTTATCTGGTTATACGGTTTGCTGTATAGATCAGATACACGGGTATGCACATCCACTACGGTAGTAACGGCGCTTAAATTGTATTCACGGGGATTCTCTATATAATCCACGAAGGTTTGCGGCAATTCCCTTTCATCCCTTGATGAACAATCCACCTCCACAGCAGAAGCATCTTTTACTTTATTGAGACGATATACCCCTGACTCTACCGGTATCCAGTTCAATAAATGAGTAAGCCAGCGGGGACTGATAGTAATTAATTGCGGAACTGTTCTTGTTGCAATTGCTAACTGACGGGCTGCTACATCACCGAGAGCAGTTTGTTTCCTGAGTTGTTTTTGGTCTGCCATTGTAATAGGTATGTTTGGTTAACTGATATACTTTCGGATAAATCAAATCTAAGAAAAAATAAGGGCTGCTCCTGAGACAGATCAATTTAATTGCTTTAGCATAAAAATATTTTTATTGGCTCCCGCTCTCCATAAGAACTAAGCGGTTCTCATCTTTCATACCCTCCAAGGTTCTTATCTCTGATAATGGTAAAGGAATATTTCTTTCCTGTTTTTGCCGCCGCCTTCACTACTACATTCGTCACTTCCTGTATGGTGATATTTCCTTCCAGGTTGAATTCTCCTTTTGCATTGACATGCACATTACTTTTAACAGGCATCTTCCTGATACTTCTGAATGATTCCCGTTCGATCTCGGTTTGCAGGTTGATATAGTCACTATCTTCCGCTTCCTGCAACCGGATCCTTGTTGTAAACCTGGCCATGGATTAAAATTTAATAGTTACCGGATATTTTTATACGGTAATAAAATTACTATTTAGTTTCCGCAGGCTCTTCCAGATCAATGTTATGGAAATAAAATATTCTCACTGCATGGGTACTCTTATACTGGTTATTCATTCAACACACCGGCTTCTTTTGATAAAATGCAGCCTAACGTATATTGAAAATAACTATACGGTTGCTGCACACGCCAGATTCTACAGATTTATTTACCAGCTCCTTCCGGATCACTACCCGTACTTTTTTTAAACTGGCTGAATAAATTATCAAACGTCAGTACAACCCACAATACATTGGCATTATCAAAATCTTTTCCATTGACCCGTTGCTGCTGTATATTCAGGTAAGTAACACCTGCTTTGACATTCTTAACGAACTCATAAGAAAATCCTGCTGCAATCCTGTTCTGGTCAAAAACATTTACGTTACCTCTTACTGCTTTGCCGAATTGTATAAATACCTCATCACTCAGCGAAAAAGATACCGGCCTGGTGCCGGGAAAAATTCCCGTAACCTGCTTTTCTAGTTTTACCTGGTATCGTATTCGCCAGTTGGGTTGATAGTTTCCGTTGTTTTGAAGGTCACGCATCCTGTATTCTACACTATAGCGGTTGGAGTAATTCAGCCATTTCTTCTTCTCGTGTTCTAACCGGGCTACCCAGCGAAATTCTTTGACACCGGGAGTTTCTGCATCAGCCGCTGTTGTAAAAAACAAATGAGAATCAAAATATCCAAAAGGTGAAACGGATAACTTCACTTCCTTATTCACCTGGTAGTTCAGCCAAAGCCAGGCGCTCAAAAAATGTGGACCGCCAAAAATGTTTTTATGACCCGGAATATTTTGCGTACGCTTCTGGCCATAAAATTCCCATTTAAGCTTATCTGAAATCTTATCTGATAAAACCAATCTACCCCAAAAAACATTATGCCTGTACGTTTTTTGTGCGTTGACGGTTATGCAAAACAAGATGAACAATGAACAGAACCCTGATCGGAGCACAGATAGCAGTAACGCAAACCGTCTCATAAAATGCTAACGTTTTGACGCCCCGGTCGGATTCGAACCGACGTAAAAGGTATTGCAAACCTCTACCTGTCCTCTCGGTCACAGGGCTGGTGTAAATATGGCATCCCGAAGAATCGGGACGCCATTTCATAAAACATGCTTATTCTAGCTATACAACAAAACTTGAAAACCAAACCATTTTTAAATAACCAGCAACAGCGGGCTCTGCAATGAGCAGAGACCACATGTTATTGTCAGAAAGAGTACCGTAATGTAACACCATACGTTCTTTGGTCTCCCAAAACAGCACCAATCTGTCCTGCATTACCCCCGGCAATTAGTAATTGCTCATAATAATCTTTATTGAACAAATTACGTCCCCAGATATACGCCGATAAACCGTTAGCTGTTTTAAAACCAATTCTTCCATTAACTAAAGTATAGCCATCAACATTCAAATATGGCGATGGGGTTGCGGCTGAAGAAAAAGAAGAACGATAGAAACTTTCCACTGCCAAAAAGAAGTTACCAGGCTTACCTAAAAATACAACCGGCGTTGCAAACTCTCCGCCTATTGATCCTGCCCATTTAGAAATACCTGGTAATGTGGCACCGGAAATATCTACAAATGCCGAATCCAGGTTACCTGTTTTTGTTTTTAAGCCAGTATTTTCTAAAGGCAGGGGCGCATTCGTGAATTTGACATATTTAGCATCCGTATACGACAAGGCTCCGCTAAATGAAAAATGATTATTGACTTTGTAATTTGCATCTACTTCAAGGCCTTTTACATTTACTTTCTCAGCATTTGCTATATAGCCACGATTAACACCCAATTGAGGTGATTGTACATTTGTTTGGTAGTTTTTAATGTCTGAAGTATGATAAGTCAGGTTCAAAATGAAATTATCTACTAACGTGGTTTTGATACCAACCTGTATGCTCTTAACATCTTCCGGTTTTATAACTGCTACAGAACTATCTGGTCTTCCATTAGAAAGGTTTGGTAAGCCTGCCACATTAACACCTACCGGTTTAAAGCTGGTAGAATAAGTTGCAAAAGCATTGATACGTTGAGAAGGTTTATAAGCAAACGTTAACTGGTATGTAAAGTTATTTTCGCTTGCATCAGCTATATACGCCTGGCTTGTGTACACGCCATTTTTGAAGCCTTGCAGGGTTGTTTTAGTAGCAGTTGAACCACTGTATGTAGCCGTATCTAAACCACCATATGTAACACGTTTGTAATCCACATCTTTTTTATCATAATTGTAACGTATTCCCGGTAATACATGAAATTTATCAGTTATTTTCCAATCTACGTTAGCAAATACTGCAGCACTTTTCGATTTGATGGAAGCGTTTGTTTTGATACCAAATCCATCCAGCAATCCTGGTGTCTTCCATAGTGCACTTGTCGAGCTTTGTGAGAACCGCCATTGATCTCTTCCTGATTCTTCAGTACCGGTAATTTTAACTTCCTGATCTATAAAGAACAAACCAACCACACCACTCAACCGGGAGGAGAATTCACCTGCATAACGGAACTCTTGTGACCAGTTTTTATGTTTAGCAGGATTTTGGGATTTTGCTAATGCCTGCAAACCTGTAAAGTCCCTGTCATTTGACGGATCCCAGTTCCAATAACGCCATGCTGTTGTAGAGGTTAATGTACCCGGGCCTATTTTGCTGTCAATATTTAATGATACACCACCTAAATCAGTACCTGAATTCCAGGGCACATCGTGATCTATTTTCCTGTCAAATGCATTACTGCTTGGTAATTGATAATTAAGCGCCAGAAGTATTGAATCAAATTGACGATAACCAGGACGTTTGGTCGGAGCAACACGTGCTACTACCTGGGCATAGCCATCGGGACGCTGACGTGAATCATCGCCACTTAATGTAATCGAAGTTTTGTCTGATACTTTGTATAATAATTGTCCCCGGAAACCCAGGTTATTAATATCGTTAGTATGTTTCAATGTA
Organism: Chitinophagales bacterium; assembly: GCA_015654695.1. Classification (GTDB taxonomy): domain Bacteria; phylum Bacteroidota; class Bacteroidia; order Chitinophagales; family Chitinophagaceae; genus VBAT01. Next base: position 38,989 of record JAATGJ010000149.1, read on the forward strand.
CGTACATTCTCAACTAACCCATCACGCTGTGTACCTGAAAAAGAAAAACGTGCGGCCAGTCTCTTGCTTATGGGTCCTGTTATGGAAGCTTTCGCCTGAACATAGCCATAATTGCCATAACTCACTTCAAAAATTCCCCCCGGTTTAAAACTTGGTTTACGGGATGTTATACTTATAGCGCCAGCCGTAGTGTTCTTTCCATATAGCGTTCCCTGTGGTCCCCGTAAAACTTCAATCTGATCAACATCAATAAAATCAAAAGTTGCTGCTGCAGGACGGGCATAGTAAACACCATCCACATAAATACCAACACCCGGATCAAGCCCATCATTGGTAAGTCCGAATGGAGAACCAAGTCCACGGATATTAACACCTGTGTTACGTGGATTAGATGTATACAGCTGAACAGAAGGAATAAGTTCCTTAACCCGGTTAACATTAAAGGCGCCTGCATCTTCAACCTGCTTACCCCCTATTACCGTAATTGGAATAGGAACGTCCTGCAATACTTCCCTGCGACGGCGGGAAGTTACAACAATGGTATCCCTTTGATAAAGCGACTGCAACTGTATTACTATATTATTCGCATTACTGTTCCTGATAACCCGTTCATGGGGTTCATACCCTGCATAAGATACGATCAATGTAAAGGGAAATTTTTGAATACCAGGAAGAGAAAAATAACCTGTGGAGTCAGTAGTGGTGCCGGTTGAGGTGTTTTTTACTACTACACTTGCATAAGGGACACCATGATTGTTATCATTGATGACACGGCCGGTGAATTGCGCGAATGCCAGCACTGGCGATAAAAACCCTAATAGTAAAATAATACGTTTCATGAATTCAGTTTGAGTTGATTGATTAGATAAAATATAAATGTCTATAAATTAAGTAGACTAAATTTCGAAAAAAAACCTATCTGATACAACATCGTTCCTGGCAAGTATAAAACCGTGTTGCTAAAAAGTACTGGTTCATTTTTTTAATTTGAAGGCAAATATAAGGGCAATATTGATTAGTCTGTCAAATCTGTAGACTTTATATTTGAAAATATTTTTCTCCCACTCCTCTATTTAAAAAGCATTTACCAGGATCCGTATACTCCAGCCTATGACAACAATACCCAAAAAAATGGCAGATGCTTTCCGCGGTAACCTGCCCGCTAATTTTGCTGCAATCGGGGCGGCTATCACGCCACCTGTTACCAGGGCTAATATTACCTGCCAGTTTTGCACACCTATCAACGTGAAAAAAGTAAAAGCGCTTGCAACGGTTACAAAAAATTCTGTCAGGCTAACTGATCCAATAACAAATCTTGGCGTTCTGCCCTTTGTGATCAACGTAGATGTCACAATCGGTCCCCATCCCCCACCTCCGAATGAATCAAGAAAACCACCGGCTCCCGCTAACCAGCCGTAACGTTTGAATTTCTTTTTTTTATTGAGGTCACGAAAAGCATTGCTGAATATTTTTATTCCCAGGACCATGGTGTAAATAGCCATGGCCGGGCGCAGGTATTTAAGATGTGAATCATTAAACCAAACCAGCAGTAAAGCTCCGAGCACCGCCCCGATTACTCCCGGTATCAGCAGGGCTTTGAATAATTTCTTATTTACATTACCGAATTTGTAATGGCTGTAACCCGAAGCTCCACTGGTAAACATTTCGGCTGTATGGATACCCGCGCTGATCGCTGCGGGACTTACATGCGCCGACTGCAGCACAATAGAACTGGTGACACCATATCCCATACTGGTAGCGCCGTCCACCATCTGCGCCAGGAAACCTGCCAGTACCATCCAGTGAAAATTCTTATCCAGTGTTTTGTACCATGCCGCCGTATCATTTGCCAGTTGCCCTAATGGAATGTATGAAAAAATAAAATGCCCTACCAGCATGATACCGAAAACCACCAGTATATAGGTTGCCAGTCTTCTCCAGCGCCTCTCGCTGGTCGTATTATCTTTGTCCACCAATATTTTCGTGATGCTGTTAAGCTTCTTCACCTTGTAATCAAAATTCCCATTGAGTTTATTACGGACTTTGTGCAGGTTGTCAATCACTTCATCCAGTTCCCCGGGCAATGTTTCGTGTAATACTTCTTTGATACGTTTGGCGGCTGTAGGCGATTTACCATTTGTTGATATGGCGATCTTCAGGTTGCCTTTCTGTACAATACTTCCGAGATAAAAATCGCAGAGTCCGGGAGTATCGGCAACATTGATCAGTATCTTTTTTTCAATGCTTAAGTCCCGGATATATTCATGCAATTTTTTATCATCTGTCGCCAGGATGACAAGTTGCTTATCATCCAGGTCAGCTTCTTCAAACGGCCGCTGCAGGATGGTGCAGGAAGGATGTTTATACACAAGCCGCCTTACTTCTTCTTTTATAACAGGTGCTATTATAGTAATCCCCGCTCCAGGTGAATTAGAAAGTAATGAATGTAATTTTTCCAGGCCCACATTACCGGCGCCCACCAATAATACATTCAATTGTTCCAGCTTCAGGAAAACCGGGTACAATTGGTTTTTTTTGTTCTGTTCAATTCCTTTATCCATTAACGTATTTTCAATTTGATTATCCATGAGTCTGTATTCTTTTTATATCGCTGCATTACTGATCCATTCTTTTGCCTTCCCTGATGCATAAGAAATTATTATATCCGCCCCGCTCCGTTGCAAGGCAGCCCATACTTCTACATGGCCCGCTTCACGGTTTAATAATCCCTTTTCCGCCAATGCTTCTATGGCTGCATACTCTCCGCTTACGTGATATGCCGCCACTGGTTTTAATGTCTGCTGCTTCAGTTTTGCAATGACATCTGTATATAAAGCCGCGGGTTTTACCATTAAGATATCCGCTCCTTCTTTTTCATCACGCAATGCACTGGCAAGTGCATCATTGATATTGAAGGGGGAAAGCTGGTAAGTTTTCCTGTTCTGCAAACCCTTTGTGCTGGGGGAGGAATGACAGGCATCACGAAATGGTCCGTAAAACTGGGAACTGAACTTAGCCGCATAACTCATAATGCTCACCTGTTCAAAACCAAGGGCATCTAATTGGTTACGGATAGCGGTAATACGGCCATCCATCATGTCGCTTGGCGCGATGCAATCAGCGCCTGCGTTAGCAAGCAATGATGAATACCGGCTTAATACATCTATTGTTTTGCTATTAAGTACCTGTGAATGATCATCGTTTAAAATACCACAATGCCCGTGTGAAGTATAGCTGCATAAACAAACATCTGCTGCTATCCATATATCTTCCCCAAATGTTTCTTTGATCTTTTTAATGGTACCGGAAGCAAAAGAAAAATCAAAATCCGTGTCCTTCTTCTGCGAAGGAACGGGAAACAATAAGAATTTTGTTATGCCCTGCTGAAGATGGTCCTCAATAGTATGCAATGTTGACTCAACATTACCCACCTGTACGCCATTCAAACCATTTACCTCTCTTGGTTCTGTGAGCGCTTCATCCACAAACAATGGTTGTATAAAACTTTTATGTGAAAGTTTTACTGAGGCTGTCAGTTCCCGTATATGTGTATCCGCTCTTAAACGACGTTGTGTAAGGGGATAGAAATTTGTCTCCATTGCTGAAAGGCTTTAATATTGGGAAATACAACAGGATGGATACCTGCTGCTTTAAATTGTTCGGTTGTTTCTCCATAAGGGCAGCTATGCGTCACATTTGTTTTCACAACGTTTTTATATTGCAAATATTGACGAAAGCTTGTCCAGAAAATGATATCAGCTTCTTTAATTTGCTCTTCTATACCCGGTATTGATTTTTCCACCGTTGAATACGTGCTATATACTTTCCATCCTTTCGCCTGCCAGCTATTGGCTGAATGATCATTGGTAACAACAGCTACATCTGCTTTTGAAATATTGAGCAATGGCATTTGCCAGGGTGTTAGTAAAAACTCCAACCCGAAAGCATCAGCGCAACCTTCCACCCATACTCCCTTTTTTGCCAGCTCAAACCAGGTTTTCGTTCCGGCAGCCCATACTTTTTTTGTTTGCAATTGGTCTATCAATTCTTTTTGTTCTACGGCTTTGTAGTTAGCTACATATACAACAGGCTCATTTATTGCTATAGTATCATTATTGTATTCATACTGGAAAAAACTGCCCATAAAATCAGTAGTGCTGAAGAAATTCTTTTTGCTTACTTCTAATCCAGGCAGTCCTGTCCATTTGGTAAACAGGGTTCCTTCGCTGTCTTTGCCGGCTGCATATACTATTTGGTTGTCACCATAAGTGATTGTTGTTACACCAAATTTTTGCAGGCAACCCATGCCGTATTGTATAGCGGTTTTCTTTTCCCGTATGCAAGCGTCCATCAATTCAGTATCATTGATCCTGCTTAATACTTCAACAGCTTTTTGATTGTTTGGGTCTGCTTCTGCTACGATGGCGCCCTGGCAGGGAGCGGGTACACATTCTATCAAAGGCAGGAGCATCAGTTTTTTATCTTTTAATAATTCCTTAGTCGCTTCGCAACCGCCGTCGGGGGTTTTAGCTTCGCAACCGCCGTCGGGGCCTTCGGCCGCCGACGGGGTTAGCAACCGGTTTAATCCGGCTGTCGCCAAAATAATACCGTCATATTCACCCGTATCTAATTTTCTTAACCTGGTATCCACGTTTCCGCGGATATTTTTTGTTCCGACCTTAAAGGTCTTGCTCCATTGGGGTAATGCTTTTTGTAAAAATCCTATCGCCATTTCCTCCCTTCTTGGCGAACAGGTTCCAATAGTGATATTCTCTCCATTTTTAATTTTCCATTCCACGTTCTTATTAAAAATGGCTACGTCCCTTGTATCATCCCGGTCAACTACTGCGAATTTATTTGACCCAAAGAAATGTTCGCTGCTCATATCCTTCAATGAATGCACGGCAATATCCGCTTCATCGTTTGCCAGTGTATCAAAAATATCCTGTGTGAAAAAATCGCTTCCTTCTACGGTATGCAATGGTATATCCTGTAAAGTATCACCACGGCTGCTGCGGGCAATGATGGCTACTTTCATACCGGGATAAGCTACCTGTATCTTATTCCTCACCTTCTCCAATTGGAGTACCGATAGCCGGGAGTTCCGTCCTGTAAGCCTGATTGTGTCCATTTAAAATTTTATTCAAACTATGCGCTAAGTGATTAATATGTTTTGGCTGGTGCCTGGCGGTAATGATGATGCGTAAACATTCCTCACCCACCGGTACCGTTGGAAAATTAATGGGCTGCAGATATACTCCTTGTTTTTCCAGCAACTCATTAGCTACCTGCCTGCAGCGGTTCGCATCTTTTACCGGCACAGCAGTAATATGTGAATCATTCTGGTTAAACACTACATCGTTTTCCTGCAACGCCCTGCGAAGCAATAACACATTGCGATGAAACTCATTTCTCCACCCGGCGTTTTGCTGTATGAGCTGTATACTTTTATTAGCGGCACTGCATATTGCAGGTGGTAATGAAGTAGTAAAAATAAATCCGCTGCCATAGCTGCGGACAAAATCAATAACAACAGATGATGCGGCAATATAACCGCCAAATACACCAATCGCTTTTGATAAAGTACCATTAACAATATCTATTTCGGTCTGCAGGTCCCCGCGTTCCAGGATGCCTGCGCCTGTGTCGCCATACAAACCAACACCATGCACTTCATCAATATAAGTCAGGGCATTGAATTGTTTAGCAAGAGCAGCTATTTCTTTTACCGGTGAAATAGTTCCCGACATAGAATAGACAGATTCAAAAACGATCAGCTTTGGATGATCAGCGGGAATGGATTGTAATATTTCTTCGAGGTGAACTGTATCATTATGCCTGAATATTTTCTTTTCATTTTTGCAGCCTCTCATACCTTCAATGATAGACGCATGATTGTGTTCATCCGAAATAAAAATCAGGCCGGGAATATTTTTTGCTAATGTCTGCAGCGTGGTAACATTAGCAGCATAGGCGCCATTGAAAAGTAAGGCGGCTTCTTTTTTATGCCACCGGGCTAAAGTTGTTTCAAGTTCTTTGTGATAAATAGTAGTTCCGGAAATATTTCTTGTACCACTGCTGCCTGTACCGCTTTTGTAAGCAGTATGACTCAGCTTGCCGATCACTTCCTCATGCGTGCTCATGCAGAGATAATCATTACTGCACCAATTCACGGCCGATCGCTGTACTCTTTCATTATTCAAATAATAGAAATGGGGAAAATGCTGTGCACTTTTATTTACTTCTAAAAAATAACGGTAAGAACCCGCGTCTTTCAGTTGCTGGATTTTACCTGCAAGAAATGAATCATAGCTAAACATAATCAGGTCTTATTAATTAATATCTGTGAATTGCAAACATACCGATTTCCTACTAATCTGGTGGACTAATCATAACTTTATTTCCGCGCACTAACACCTGTTGTGCAAAAAAGCATATTGTAAAAATTCCCTTCCCTACTTTGATTAATTACCGAACTTTATCCTTGATCATAAACATATTGCATGAAACCAACTATTACCATTGAATACTGCCCAAAATGTCATTGGCTGTTGCGTGCGGCCTACATGGCCCAGGAATTTTTGACCACTTTTGAAAACGAATTAAATGCCGTAACCCTGAAACCCAGTGAAGTGAACGGCGATTTTCATATCAGCATGGATGGCAAAAAAATATTTGACAGGAAAGAATACGGCGGCTTCCCGGAAATTAAAGAACTGAAGCAATTGGTCCGTGATATTGCAGCTCCGGGAAAAAGCCTGGGTCATACAGATACAAAACCACATCATCAGCAATAGTTGTTTATTTACTTAATTCTTTTCGCATACAAATGCTTTCCTGCAACCCTTTGTACTGGTCATAATTATCTATCACCCTGTATCCCGCTTTATGGTACAGTTCCCGTGCTGTTTTAAAATGCACGCTTGTTTCCAAAACAGCATATTGAAATCCTGATTCTTCCGCCCATTTCTCTAATTCATATAATACAAGTTTTGAAAGGCCTTTTCTCCTGTATTCCTTTTCTACAAACATTCTCTTTATTTCAACTCCCTTTTCTTTATATTTTTTAAAACATCCGCTTGCTACCGGCACTGCATTCACGTATATGATTAATGCTGTTTGAATATCGGTTACTTTGTTATACTGGTCATAGGTGGCCTGATCCTCTTTCAGTTCATTCCATAACTCATGATCCAAATGTGAGATCAATAACTGAAAATCAGGATCGGTTCCGCTTGTTCTTTTTATTGTTAGCCCGTTATTCATCATTCGAAAATATTCTAAATTTCACTATACAGATTTGGCTTCAAGACACCCCTTTGTAAATAAGGCCAAAGACTTTTACCTTCTATACAATTTTGTTGGTTCATTAACCCAGATATTTTTGATCAATAACTTTTCCTAAGCTATTTTTACATTCTTTTTAGTCTACTAAAAAAGTAGGCTACTGTAGTTTTTATACATTGAATTATTGAAAGATTTTGATACTTGATCATAAAAATCATAAACATGCAAAGTTTCCGCACTGAGTTAGAGAACCCGCTGGTTGAAAAGGATATCATTGAACTTGAACAAAAGATCCGTGAATTCAAAGAAGGAAAAATCGCTGATGAAAAATTTCGCAGCCTTCGTTTGGCAAGGGGTGTTTATGGTCAGCGCCAGCCCGGTGTACAAATGGTACGTATTAAATTACCTTATGGAAAAATGACGCTGGCACAATGGAAACGCATCGCCGCTGTATCGGATGAATATTCAACCGGCAATCTGCACCTGACTACCCGCCAGGATATACAGATTCATTTTGTAAGCCTTGATCGTACCCCTGAGATGTGGAGTGAACTGGAAAAAGATAATGTAACTATCCGTGAAGCATGCGGTAATACTGTAAGAAATATTACAGCATCCGACCAGGCTGGTATTGACCCGGATGAACCATTTGATGTGACGCCCTATGCACATGCTATGTTTGAATATTTTTTGCGTAAACCAGTATGCCAGGAAATGGGGCGCAAATTCAAAATTGCTTTCAGCAGCAGCGAAAAAGATACTGCTCTTACTTTCATGCATGATCTCGGCGCTATTCCCCGTACCCGGATCGTGGATGGGAAATTACAACGCGGCTTCAAGGTGTTAATTGGTGGCGGACTCGGCGCACAACCACATCTGGCCATCGCTACCTATGAATTTTTAGAAGAAGACCTGTTGATACCATACCTGGAAAGTGTGTTACGTGTTTTTGACCGGCATGGTGAACGCAATAGCCGCCATAAGGCCCGTATTAAATTTTTAATTCAGAAAATAGGAATTGATGCATTCAATGAACTGGTAGTGGCTGAACAATTGGCATTAACCCATCAGCGTGTACCTGTTGATAGTTCAAAATTTGATGTAGCGGTATTACCCTCTTATCAACTACCTGATTCAACTTATACTATTCAAAACCCTTATCAATTTGAGATCTGGAAAAAAACAAATGTCGCCGCGCAAAAACAGGAAGGTTACTTCGCTGTGTATGTAAGAGTGGACAATGGAAACATCAGTACTGATAAAAGCAGGAACCTTATTGAGAAATTACAAAATGTCATTGGGGATGATGTCCGGGTAACGATCAACCAGGGGTTGCAATTCCGGTATATTAAACCTGAACATTTAGAATATGTGTATGCCGCACTAGAAGCTGAAGGTCTTGCTGCTGCAGGATTTGGAAGCACAGCAGATGTTACTTCCTGCCCCGGTACCGATACCTGCAACCTGGGTATCAGCAACAGTACCGGAACAGCATTGGTACTAAGTGAAGTAATTGAAGAAGAGTATCCCGAATTTTTATACAACAAAGAGTTAGCTATAAAGATAAGTGGCTGTATGAATAGTTGCGGCCAACACGGCATGGCATCCATTGGCTTTCATGGCAGCTCATTAAAATTAAAAGGTCAGGTGTTGCCGGCCTTGCAGGTATTGATCGGCGGTGGGGTATTAGGCAGCGGTGAAGGACGTATTTCAGATAAAATATTAAAAGTTCCCAGCAAAAAGGCCCCGGATGTACTTCGTAATGTATTGAACGATTATAAAATTAATAATGAGAATGAAAGCTTTCTTGATTACAGTAAAAGACAAGGCGACAGGTATTATTACGATCTGCTAAAACCGCTGGCAAGCCTGGAAACGCTGCAGGCAGAAGATTATATTGACTGGGGACAACAGGAAAAATTCGCAACAGCTATTGGCGTAGGAGAATGTGCCGGCGTAATGATTGACCTGGTAGCTACACTAATTTTAGAAGCTGAAGAAAAGATCAGTAACAGTGAAGTGTGTATCAGTAATAAAGCATGGGCCGATGGAATTTATCATGCGTACGCAGCGCAAATTCATGCTGCCAAAGCATTATTGTTGCAACAAG
>JAATGJ010000168.1 GCA_015654695.1 Chitinophagales bacterium
AGGAAGCATACGAATAGGACAGACCCTTGGCAGCGGTACTTATTATGCAGAAGTGACGCAGGGCGATCAGCGAAAAGTGGTGAAGATGGTCAAAGTGAATTAGAGCGACGGTATTCTTTTAATAGAAATGTATTAACCAGGAAAATTATTTCCTGGTTTCTCCGGTATCGTTAGTTAACTATCACTTGTATTTTTTATGGCGTTGCAGGAAATCATTTTTTCATTGCTCTTCGCATTGGCATTATATAGTATTTCATTTTCACAAACCACTATTTTTCAACCAACAGGTATTCCGTAAATACCGCTCAATAATGATGGCCGGCCGATTGAACCCCGGTTCAGATTCCGGACTACTCAATCAGGTTATATAACTGGCCTTCGTTATCATAAAGGAACTGGTAATACAGGTACACCTATCGGGTGTTTATGGAGCCAGCAGGGAACCAGGCTGGCAGAAGCTACTTTTGTGCTGAAACAACTTCGGGCTGGCAGCAACCAGCGTAGTTGTCCAATCTGCTGTAGAAAGGACACACTATCCGGCAGTAATCACTTTGATATTGTCATTAATAATAATGTGGCTGGCCCGGCAACGGTACGGGTGCCTGATATTTTGGAAAGGTATCGGAGAAATACGAAAAGGTATCTGCCCGTAGCATGCGAATTGGTCAAACTCTGGCCGGCGGGACTTATTTTGCTGAAGTGATACAGGGCGACCAAAGACAAGTCATAAAAAATTATTAAGTTGAATTAAAACTAATAGTATCAGGCTAAAACAATAGTTTAATCATACCGGCAAAAGTAAAAAATATCTATGAGCTTGGATTTTCTAAGTGGTTTGCCTATTTTGGGGTCTCATTTAAGAAATAGTATCCTTCCAGCCGAAAACACATAATATCCGCTTAGGAATTCCATCATTTTTTTATTTTTTTAATTAAACATTCTGTGTGAATGATGTTTTCATCATACAGGTTGAAGCATATTTTGATGCTATGACAATTTACATCAGGATCATTTACTTTTCCCTGATATAATTAGCGCCAAAACATAATATCCTCTGGTAAGCTCCAAAGTATAATATCCTTTCTAAAGAACTCCGGTTAGCTCCGGTTTCTGTTCATTTATTAAAACATCAAATCTGTTACCCATGGTACGTAATTTTACGTTTGCAGGATTTTTTAGGCAATGCTTGTTTTTAGTAATTGCTGTAATGTCGTTTATCATTTCTTTCGCTCAATCAGATGTTACCAGGCCAACGGTAGTATCTGTTTCTCCAGGAAATTGGTCTATAACTATTAATTCCGGCGCAACTGTTTCCGCTGTATTCAGCGAAGCAATGAATGCTGCCACTATCAATGGAGCTACATTCGAGTTGCGTAATACATTTACTAATGCACTGATCACTACTACTATTGGCTATAATAGTACTACAAGAACAGCAACATTATATCCAACAACGCCACTTACCACTGCGTTTGTTTATACTGCAAAGATCAAAGGCGGCACTTCCGGGGTAAAAGACGTAGCTGGCAATGCCATGCTAAATGATTATACATGGTCTTTTATTGTGATCCCTCTTGTTGACCTTACTACGCCAACTGTACTATCTGTTTCACCGTCAAATGGGGCTACGGGAGTGAGCCGGAATACGGCCGTTACAGCAGTTCTTAGTGAACTATTGATGCCTTCCAGCGTAAGCGCATCAACTGTTGAATTGCGTAATGCAGCCAATGCACTGATACCAACTACGATCACTCATGACGTAGCTAACCGCATAATTAAATTAACTCCTTCAGCCACTCTTGCCAGTTCTACTCTTTACAGAGCAACGATCAAAGGAGGTAGCTCCGGGGTAAAAGATGCATCGGGTAATCCTTTATCAGCTAATTATACATGGTCATTCACCACCGGGACTACAAGCGATGTTACGGCTCCGGCTGTGACCTCTGTTACGCCGGCAAACAATGCAACCGGTATATCGGTGAATGCGACTGTTTCAGCGGTATTCAGCGAACCGATGAATGCTTCTACCATGATCTCCAATACAGTTCAGTTACGTAATTCAGCCAATGTATCCATCGCTGCGGCCATTACTTTCAACGATGCTACCAGGACAGTTACATTAATACCTTTAAGCCCTCTTACCAATTCAACTGTATATACTGCCACGATCACGGGCGGCTCTGCGGGAGTAAAAGATGCTGCGGGAAATGCATTGCCGGGTAATTATGTATGGTCATTCACTACTATTGCTCCCCCGGATCTTACAGCGCCAACTGTAACGACAGTCGCACCGGTAAACGGTGCAACTGGTGTAGCTGTTACTACAACAGTTTCAGCGGTTTTTAATGAAACTATCAGTGCATCCACCATAAACAATTCAACATTCCAATTACGTAATCCTGCAAACACATTGATCACGGCTACGGTTACTTATAATGCATCCACTAATACAGCTACATTAACGCCATCAGCTTCGCTGGCTAATTCAACAGTATATACCGCCACGATAACAGGCGGCGCTGCAGGAGTAAAAGATGCTGCAGGAAATTCTTTGGCAAATAATTTTGTATGGTCATTCACTACAGCCACCCCACCCGATGTCACACGGCCAACAGTATCGTACGTGGCGCCTTCCAACGGAACAAACGGCGTATCGCTTAATACTACCGTTGTGGCAGGTTTCAGTGAAGCAATGAATGCTTCTACTATCAACACTACTACGGTTCAATTGCGCAATTCAGCTAATGTGGTGGTTGCAGCATCAGTTACTTATAATGCCTCTGCTAATACAGTTACGTTAACACCTTCCGCCGCATTGGTTAATTCAACTTTATACACTGCAACGATCACAGGCGGATCTGCAGGTGTAAAAGACGCCGCAGGTAATGCTCTCCTCAATAACTATACCTGGTCGTTTACTGCTGTTTCGGACAATATTAGCCCAACGGTAATGTCTGTTACACCCGTAACGGGCACTAATAATGTAAGCATCAGCACGCCTGTTTCAGCAGTGTTCAGCGAAACCATGAATGCCTCCACTATCATTGCTTCTGCATTCGAAATGCGCAATACTGTCAATAATACAGTAATACCGGTTTCTGTTACATATAATACTTCAACAAATACTGCAACATTAACTTATACCGGCTCTCTTAATTATTCAATTACATATACAGCTACTGTGAAAGGTGGTGCATCGGGCGTGAAAGATGCAGCAGGGAACCCCCTGTTAAATGATTATACATGGGCATTTATTACTGTACCTCCCCCTGCTGATGTTACACCACCTTCAGTAACGTCTGTTACGCCGGTAAATGGTGCAACTGGTATAGCTGTTAATACTGCTGTTTCAGCCATATTCAATGAAGCGATGAATGCTTCTACAATAAGCGCTGCAACGGTTCAATTACGTAATGCATCTAATGTGGCTATTCCTGCCACTGTTGCTTATAATGCTACTACAAGGACAGTTACATTAACACCTTCAGCAGCTCTTGCTAATTCGGCTACATATACTGCCACGATTACAGGCGGCGCTGCAGGAGTAAAAGATGCTGCAGGAAATTCTTTGGCAAATAATTTTGTATGGTCATTCACTACCGCTCTGGATATTACAGCGCCCACTGTAACGTCCGTTGCACCTGTAAATGGTGCAACCGGGGTAGCTGTTACCACAACTCTTTCAGCAATCTTCAGTGAAGCTCTTAATGCAACTACAGTAAGCAGTTCAACTTTCCAATTACGTAACGCTGCAAATTCTTTGATTACAGGTACAGTTACCTATAATGCATTAACCAATACAGTCATATTAACGCCATCAGCCCCGCTGGCTTATTCAACAGTATATACCGCCACTGTATCAGGAGGTGTATCGGGTATTAAGGATGTTGCGGGAAATGCTTTGGCAAGTAATTATGTATGGTCATTTACTACAGCCCCTCCTCCGGATGTTACGGCTCCAACTGTAACTTCAGTCGTGCCGGTAAATGGCGCAAACGGTGTAGCTGTTACTACAAGTGTGTATGCAGCGTTTAGTGAAGCGATAAACGAAACTACCATCAATGCGTCAACATTTCAGTTACGCAACGCCGCTAATGTAGTGGTGAACGCAACGCTTTCCTACGATGCTATCAGCAAAATTGCAGTATTAACCCCAACGGCTGCGCTTAGCGGCTCGACAGTATATACGGCTACTGTAACAGGTAGTACAGAAGGTGTTAAAGATCTTGCGGGCAATGCTCTGGCAAGTAATTATGTATGGTCATTCACTACAGCAGATGTTGCACCTCCGGCTGTCACGTCTGTGACACCGGTAACTGGCACAAGCGGGGTAGCTGTTGCTACAACTGTTTCAGCGATCTTTAATGAAGCTCTTAATGCAACAACCATAAGCAGTTCAACATTCCAGCTGCATAATGCCGCAAATACATTGATCGCAGCTACGGTTACATATAATGCTTCAACTAATACAGCTACATTGACGCCATTAACTTCCCTGGCTAATTCAACAGCATATACCGCTACGATTACGGGCGGAGCGCCTGGTGTAAAGGATCAGTCTGGTAATGCCCTTGTAAATGATTACACATGGACATTTACAACTGATGGAGTTCCACCTGTTTCTATATTTAAGCCAACGGATGTGCCTGTAGTACCCCTTACTATTGACCAGGCGATTGAAGTAGGGACTAAATTCCGGACAACGAAAAATGGAGTTGTTACAGGTTTCCGTTTTTATAAAGGAGCCGGGAATGCAGGAACACATACAGGCCATCTCTGGAGTAGTGATGGGGCATTGCTTGCTGAAGCCACCTTTGTTAATGAAACAGCTTCCGGCTGGCAGCAGGTATTACTTGCTACGCCGGTTGCCATCAGTACAGGTAATACATATATTGTATCCTACTTTAGCAGTTCTGGTAATTACGCTTATACATACTCTTACTTTACCTCGGCAGTAGTAAATGGCCCCCTGCGTGCATTGGCTGATGGCGAAGACGGTGGTAATGGTTTGTACATCTATACAGCATCAGCAGCTTTACCCACTAATTCTCTTTTATCATCTAACTACTTTGCGGATGTTGTGTTTGTGGCAAATTCAGGGCCTGATGTTACCGCACCGTCGGTTACATCTGTTACACCGGCTAATTTGGCAACAACTGTAAATAGCATTACTACAGTTACCGGTATTTTTAATGAAGATATAAATACATCTACTATCAGCAATTCGACATTTGAGTTGCGTAATGCTTCTAATGCACTTGTTGCAGCAACGGTAACTTATAATTCAGCAAATAATACAGCTACATTAACGCCTTCTTCCGCCCTTGCTGCTTCTGCAGTATATACGGCAAAGATCAAAGGCGGGGCTTCTGGTGTGAAGGATCAGGCAGGTAATGCAATGGTAAGCGATTACACATGGACATTTACAACCGCCGGAGCCGCAACTGTTTCTATCTTCCAACCCACAGATTTACCAACAATTCCTTTTATTGTTGATCAACCCGTTGAAGTAGGGACTAAATTCCGGTCAACACAAAAAGGTTTTGTTACAGGCTTCCGTTTTTATAAAGGAACAGGTAATACAGGTACGCATACCGGGCATCTTTGGAGCAGTACTGGTGCACAACTGGCTGAAGCTACTTTTATCAATGAAACGGCTTCCGGCTGGCAGCAGGTACAGCTTGCTAATCCTGTCGCTATCACTTCCGGTATAACTTATATAGTGTCTTACTTCAGCAGTGCCGGCAATTATTCTTATACAAATAATTATTTTGCTTCAGCGGTTGTGAATGGTCCGCTGCGCGGATTAGCTGATGGTGAAGACGGAAGTAACGGGTTATACAATTATACTCCTTCACCGTCTTTCCCTGTCAATTCTCATTTATCATCTAACTACTGGGTAGATATTGTATTTGCACCAAGCACAGATCCGGATGTTACAGCCCCTGTAGTTACCACTGTTACACCGGTTAATGCGGCAACAAATGTAAATACCAATACGGCTGTTACAGGCGTATTCAGCGAGGCTGTCAATGCATCAACCGTTAACAGTTCAACAGTTGAATTGCGTAATGCTTCCAATACACTGGTTGCAGCAACAATAGCTTATAATGCTTCAACCAATACAGTGACATTAACGCCTTCTTCTGCCCTTGCTGCTTCTGCAGTATATACAGCAAAAATTAAAGGCGGCGTGTCGGGTGTGAAAGATGTGGCGGGTAATGCATTAGCAAACGATTATGCCTGGTCGTTTACAACTGTTGCAGTTGCAACTGTTTCTATTTTCAAGCCAACAGATGTACCCACAGTTCCCCTTGCTGTTGATCAGCCGATTGAAGTAGGGACTAAATTCCGGTCAACACAAAACGGGTTTGTTACAGGTTTCCGTTTTTATAAAGGAGCAGGCAATGCAGGTACGCATACTGGTCATCTTTGGAGCAGTACTGGCACACAACTGGCGGAAGCCACGTTTATCAATGAAACGGCTTCCGGCTGGCAGCAGGTGCAGCTTGCTAATCCTGTCGCTATCACTTCCGGTATAACTTATATAGTGTCTTACTTCAGCAGTGCCGGCAATTATTCTTATACCAATAATTACTTTGGTACAGCGGTTGTAAATGATCCGCTGCGCGGATTAGCTGATGGTGAAGACGGAAGTAACGGAGTATACAATTATGCTTCCTCACCGTCTTTCCCCACTCAATCTCATTTATCATCTAACTACTGGGTAGATATTGTATTTACACCCAGTACAGGTCCTGATGCTACTGCACCGGTAGTATTAAGTGTAACACCGGTTAATAACGCAACGAATGTTAATATCAATACAGTTGTTACAGGAGTATTCAGTGAGCCTGTCAATGCATCTACCGTAAACAGTTCGACGGTGGAATTGCGTAATGCTTCCAATACACTGGTTGCAGCAACGATAACTTATAATTCTGCAAGCAATACAGTTACATTAACGCCTTCTTCTGCTCTTGCTTCATCTGCGGTATATACCGCCAGGATCAAAGGCGGCATATCCGGAGTAAAAGATGTGGCGGGTAATGCATTAGTAAATGATTATACATGGACGTTCACTACTACCAGTGAACCGTTACTGGCGCCAACAGAAGGCCCCGGCGGGCCGATCCTGGTGATCAGCAGTACAACTAATCCATTCAGCCGTTATGCCGTGGAGATACTCAGGGCAGAGGGTCTGAATGAGTTCGCTGCATCAGATATTTCAACCATTACTGCTACGGTATTGAATAATTACGATGTAGTGGTACTTGGAGAAATGACAGTAACAGCCGCGCAGGTGACGATGCTGACCAATTGGGTGAATGCGGGTGGTACATTGATCGCATTTAAACCCGGTTCATTATTGAACTCTTTAATGGGGATATCCGCTGCAACAGGTACACTCACCGATAAATACCTGCTGGTCAATACATCATCAGGGCCCGGAGCAGGTATAGTGAACCAAACTATGCAATTTCACGGTACGGCTAACCTGCACACATTAAGCGGAGCAACAAGTTTAGCTACACTTTATTCTGCAGCATCTACCGCAACTGCTAACCCGGCTGTAACAACAAGGACAGTAGGGACAAACGGTGGAAGAGCTATTGCATTTACGTATGATCTTGCAAAATCAATCATCTATACAAGACAGGGTAATCCTGCATGGGCGGGTCAGAAAAGAGATGGACAGCCCGAAGTGATACGTTCCGATGATATGTTTTATGGAGGCACCTCCTCACCTGACTGGATAGACTTTAATAAGATTGCTATCCCGCAGGCGGATGAACAGCAACGTTTACTGGCGAATATTATTCTTCAAAGCAATCTTCACCGTAAACCATTACCACGCTTCTGGTATCTGCCAAGAGATCTCAAGGCTGCTATCGTAATGACAGGGGATGACCATGGTGCGAACGGAACGGTTGGCAGGTTTAATCACCACCGTACACTCGGCCCCAATACAGCGCAGGATATTGCTGACTGGAAGGCGGTAAGAAGCACTTCTTATGTTTATCCGAATACACCTATTACCAATGCGGAAGCGGTTTCATTAGAAGCCCAGGGATTCGAGCTGGCGTTGCACCCTACTACAAATTGTGTGGATTATACGTTAGCTTCTTTGCAAAACACTTTCACTACTCAGCTTGCCCAGTTTGAAAATGCTTATCCTGGCGTCACGGTTCCGGTTACCAACAGGACTCACTGCCTTGCATGGAGTGACTGGTCATCTACGCCGAAAGTTGAATTACAGCATGGCATACGCCTTGACGTTACTTATTATTACTGGCCTGAAGTATGGATGCAGAACCGTCCTGGTATGTTTACCGGATCGGGTATGCCCATGCGATTCGCCGATCTTGATGGTTCCCTTATTGATGTTTACCAGGCGCCATCGCAAATGACGGATGAAACCAATATGAATTATACTGCTTTTTGCAATGCGGTTCTTGATAAAGCGGTTGGCTCAGAAGGATATTATGGCGTATTTACCGCTAATATGCATACGGACCAAACCTCATCAACTGCAGCCTCAGATGCCATCATAGCTTCTGCACAGGCCAGGCAGGTGCCGGTTATATCAGCAAAGCAAATGCTTACCTGGTTAGATGGCAGGAACAATTCTTCTTTTGGTAATATGACCTGGAACAATAACCAGCTTACTTTTTCAGTAACAGTACGCAACGGTGCAAATAGTATTAAGGCTATGCTGCCGTTCTTCGCTGAATCAGGTCAACTGGTTTCCATTACCCGCAATGGCAGCCCGGTTAGTTTTACTACACAAACGATCAAAGGGATGCAATATGGATTCTTTGCGCCTGTTGCGGGCACAAACACTTATGTGGCTAACTATAGTGTTATGACCAGGGTAGCAGCTCCTCCTCCTGCTGTAGTAACAGCACAAACTGAGCAAATAGCCTCAGTAGAAAAAGTAAAGGAAGAAAAATCAATACAGCCTGGTAAATTATATGTCAACGTAATGCCTAACCCAAGTACCAGCTATTTCAACATGGTCATTAACAGTAATGATGAAAACCCTGTAACGGTAAGAGTGATGGATATTTCCGGAAGGGTGATTGAAACGCATGAAAAAATAGCATACTCGGGTATTTTGAAATTAGGTCAATTATGGAAAGCCGGCAGTTACTTTGCTGAAGTGATACAGGGTGAGCAGAGAAAAGTGGTAAAGCTCATCAAAGCAAATTAGAAACAGTGTTCACAGGGTTAGGATAAAAGAAGGCTCCGGTAACGGGGCTTTCTTCTTTTAAAATAGGCTGAGTAAAAGGGACTTATCTATTGGATATTTTCCTGAAAACTTTTTAAAATACTACACCCTATGAAGTTTTTTTTACCGATATTTGGAGGGTAGATTAGTTATAATATCCTTTCTATTAACTCCTTCCGTCTCCCTTATCGTTTCAGGCAAAAGAATAATATCCTCTTTAAAGAACTCCGGCATGCCGCTGATTTTTAATAATTATTAAACCACAATGATTCAGGATGGTACGAAAAAACTTGCATTCGGGGTTTGTAATGCAAATGCTTCTTTTTATTTTATTGACAGCAGCGCTAATTTTTATTTACAAGCCTGACACAAAGGTAACTTCTGCAACATCACCATTTGAAATGGCAAATGCGACTGCATCTGCCAGGGAGATAAAGGATAAGCCTCATCGTAGCGCGAACAGAGCGGGCAATACACTAACAGAATATGATGATTCAGCTTATTCAAGTTCAGACCTTCCATTCCTGGAGTCAGCGGAAGGACGGGGCGGACCTGTATTAGTCATCAGTTCTGCCGACAATCCTTTTAGCTTATACACTGTGGAGATTCTAAAGGCTGAAGGATTAAATTATTTCGCTGCTACAGATATCTCAGCATTGACTGCATCCATGCTGAGTAATTATGATGTACTGATAGTCGGAGAGATGGTTGTTAGCAAAAGCAATGTTGCCATGTTGACTGACTGGGTGAATGGCGGCGGTACCCTGATTGCCTTCAAGCCCGGGCCATTACTGGCGCCTTTATTTGGAATTACATATACTAATGTCACACTTAAAGACAAATATTTGCTCGTCCACACAGGTTATGGACCCGGTGCCGGTATAGTAAACCAAACTATCCAGTATCATGGCATAGCTAACCTTTATTCACTCAAAGACGCCATAAGCCTTGCAACACTTTATTCTACCGCATCTGTTGCTACTGGCAATCCTGCCATAACAGTAAGGAAAGTAGGTCGAAATGGAGGGAGTGCCGTGGCTTTTGCATACGATCTGGCAAAATCAATAATTTATACCAGACAGGGCAATCCGAGGTGGGCTGGTCAGAAAAGAGACGGGCAAATTGACCCGATCCGTTCAGATGATATGTTTTTCCCTGACTGGGTTGATTTTAATAAAGTGGCCATACCGCAGGCAGATGAACAACAACGTTTATTGGCTAATATCATTTTGGAATGCAATCTTCACAGGAAGCCATTGCCGAGATTCTGGTATTTACCAAGGGACCTGAAAGCCGCTATTGTAATGACAGGTGATGATCATGCGGAGAATGGTACTGTAGGCCGCTTCAATCAATACCTGACACTAGGGCCCAACACACCTGAGGATGTTGCAGATTGGAAAGCCATAAGAGGTACATCCTATATCTATCCCAATACGGCGATGACCGACGCACAAGCTGCTGCATTTGAAGCGCAGGGATTTGAGATTGCTTTGCATCCCAATACCATGTGTATCAACCAATCTTTGTTTTCATTACAAAATACATTTACTAAAGAGCTGGCGAAGCTGGCTGCTAACTTTCCAAGTATATCTGCTCCTGTTACCTGCAGAAAACATTGCCTGGCCTGGGGTGACTGGTCATCAACTCCAAAAGCGGAAATGCAAAACGGGATCAGGCTTGATGCTAATTATTATTACTGGCCGGGCTCATGGGTACAAAACCGACCTGGTATGTTTACAGGTTCCGGTATGCCTATGCGATTTGCCGATACGGATGGAAGTATTATTGATAACTACCAGTTGGTTACCCAAATGACGGATGAATCTGGTATAGATATGAGTAACTTCTGCAACCAGTTATTGGATAAAGCTATTGGGGCTGAAGGATATTACGGAGTATTTTGCGCCAATATGCACACAGATATCGCAGATCATGCAGGATCAAACGTCATCATAGCGTCTGCCCAGGCACGGGAGATCCCTGTCATTTCTGCCAAACAACTTCTCACCTGGCTGGATGGAAGAAACAACTCTTTTTTTAGCAATATTAATTGGAGTAAAAATCAGCTTGGCTTTAAGATAATAGCACAAAGAGGAGCTAAAAATCTCAGAGCTATGTTGCCATTGTATGCGGAAACCGGGCAACTGGTATCTATTAAGATGAATGGCAACCCTGTTTCGTTCACTACTCAAACTATTAAAGGGATACAGTATGCTTTCTTTTCTGCTGCCATGGGTAATAATGCTTATACAGCCGACTATAGTGGTTCGTTTTTAAAAACGCCGGAAAAGGTTGTAGCAAAAAATGAAAACGTTTCAGAAAATAAATGGAACAATCCGCTCCACCTCCTTCAATATAAATGGGACATGCAAAGTGTTCAAAGATGAGTGGTGAGTTTTCACCTCTTACTAGTATTGCGATTTTCCACTCTTTAATTCATTTTAACCACAGGCGCTGATCAGCATGGTTGCATGTGCGAAGGGTGAATATAACTGCAAGGGAATTACGTTTATTTTATTGTATTGGAAGAGATTCTCCGGGAATGCAATTCCCCTGTAAAGTTTCATAAACTTAACACATCTTTGTCATTGCATTAGCTCTTATAAAATAACGAATTTACTATATGAATAAAAATGTAATCATTACTTTAATTGTTTCAGCAATGCTTTCCTGCACTTCGTCTTCCTTTGCACAATCGCGTAGCCTTTTTAATGGCAGAGATTTAAATGGTTGGCATGTGGATGTTCCGGAAATGGATACCAATACAGCGGCAATAAATCCATTCATCATCCGTAACGGATTACTGGTAAGCCTTGGCACGCCACAAGGCCATCTTATTACCGATTCTGTTTATCAGAATTACCGTCTTAATGTTGAATACCGCTTCGCTGGCAAACCCGGAAACTGCGGTGTGCTTGTATTTGCCTCTTCGCCACGGGCTCTTTATAAAATGTTTCCCAGGTCTATTGAAGTTCAACTGATGCATAAAAATGCCGGTGATTTTTGGTGCATCGTGGAAGATATTACTGTGCCCGATATGGAAACGCGCCGCGGACCAAAAGCCGACTGGGGTATTACAGAAGGTAAGGAGCGTCGTGTTAAGAACCTTACTGACAGTTCTGAAAACCCGGTTGGACAATGGAACAGCATGACGGTTGAATGTGTGGGCAATTCTATTAAAGTCTGGGTGAATGGAGACCTGGTGAATTATGGGTTTAACTGTACAACCAGCAAAGGCAATATCGCATTGCAGGCTGAAGGTTCGGAAGTGGAATTCCGTAAAGTGGAGTTAACGCCTGTTACAAAGTTTGCCGGTCAATAGCGGCAGGGTTGTAAATAGTTTTACGGGCCGGGCTTAAGATGTTTTTGATTTTCACAGATATCCCTTACTTATCTTTTTTTATTCTGCCTTTTCTTGGTAAGGACTGGTTGGTCATCACCCAACAGATCGCCCCAGGGTTCTAATCCATCCACCCTGTCAAAAATAACTTTCAGGATAGCAATGCCTGGAATAGAAAGAAACATGCCGGATAGACCTGCCAGCGCTCCGCCTATCAATACACCGATAATACTTACCAGGGCGTTGATCCGCACTTTGGAACTAACTATATAGGGCATGATAAAATTATTATCAATGAACTGCACTACAATCAGTATAACGCCTACCCATATAATATCGCCTATATTATTTGAAGTAGTAAGTGTAACAGCCATACAAATTACAGAAGCGATAAGCATTCCTATGTAGGGGATCAGGTTCAGTACTGCAGCAAAAACACCCAGGAAAACTGCATATTGAATACCTATTACCAGGAAGCCCGCCGTATTAAGCCCGGTTACAATAGCCATTTCCAGCAGCAGGCCTACCATATATCCCTGCACGATTGTCTTTGACTCGGTTAATACATCTTCTACTTTTGAACGGTGACGTTCGGTAAAAACATCCAGCAGGAACTTATGAATGAGTTTACGATAATACAGGATCAGGAAAGTGTAGATGGGCAACAATATCAGCATGACAAGTGCATTAGCTATGCCCATCAGGGCAGTCCCCATTCCGGAAGAACCTGATTGCTGCATATTTTCCTTAGCGCTTTCTACCGCGGCCTCCTGTTGCTTCGTACTGATATTCAGTTGATCGTTGATCCAATCCTGCAGCGTGGAGAGATGCTGGTTTAATTTTATTTTTATTGCCGGCAGATCATTCATAAAACCTGCTACCTGGGAAGAAAGAAAATAAATTATACCACCTACAAAAAGCGCTGCCATCAAAATAGCCATTAACATAGAAAGTACGCCCGGAACACCTTTACGAATAAGCCAGTTAACAACAGGCAATAATAACATGGCCAGCACGATAGCGAAACACAAGGGCATAAGGATACTGCTACCGGTATAGATGAGCACGCCAAGAATAAAAAGATTTATTAAATGCAGGCAAAGTTTGGCGTAAAAAGGCAGAGATGTTGTGCTCATAAGGTTGATTTGTAAAATGTCGTTTAACGTATCAAATTTACAATACCTCAAATGTACACCGTCTTACATTTAGTATCAGGGCAAAATTTAAGTGTTCAATATTGTTCTCCGGTGGTGTAACAATTTAGTATTCGGCTTTATATTCTTCTATTTCTTATACGGATCTGTGAAGCGGACTCGTTGCGAAATGAATTTTTGCTTCGTAGTACGACAAGTCCGGAATTGACCCCGAAAAAGTAAACTAATAATTCAAAATACAAAAAGGTATTTATCCTTCCGCAGATCCACACAATAACAAACAGGATTAAGGTTTCTCACAGCGGGGAATTTTTTCAACAATGCACATTGCCCAGTAAAAAATAGACGACAACAAAAACTGCAATAAAGCCCAGGCATCCGCCACCCCATTTCCATCCTGCGTATCCTGCTATTAATGTTTTCAGCCAACCTTTCATAGTTATATGTTTTGCAATAACTATAAATAAAATTATGCCAACATTCAATCCTGGTTTTTAGGAAGATATACTGAGTGCGGAACAAAATGTTTATACCCGGCTAAGCAATCTGCAATAGCGGCTGGTTATTTATATATAACTATTGATACCCTCTTTGAGGCCAGTGGTTAGTCACAAACTAACCACTGGCCGTTAATTTTTATTTTCTTATTTGTTTGCCCCTGGTGACACTTTCTTTTAGCAATCATTATCTTCTACCGCGACGGCCATGATTGTTATGATAGCGTTTCCAGTCATTATATTGGCGATGGCCGTAATAGGACCTGCTTATATATCTTCTGTCAAGATAATACCGGTTGTCATAACCCCGCCAGTAAGTAAGACCACGCGGGTCCCTGTAATAATACATTCCATTGGGATGTCTCATTATCACCAGCCCGGGTGATGAACCGATGATCAGCGAAACATCAGTTCGGGCAGGAGGATAAGGCCGGCCATGATAATCACGGCTGGAACCACAACTGCTTAACACGGCCACTATACCAATTAATAATGCCGCTTGTACCATTCTTATTCGTTTCATAATGATTGATTTTATTTTTGAGACGGCAATTCATTTACCAAAAGAGCTTAAACTTTGTTAACATGCGGTGCTTTTTAATACTCTTAACAGCTTTAGTAATTAATGAAACCACTTTTTCTCAAACAACAGAAGATTCTGTAAAAGCAGTAATCAATAATTTGTTTGCCGGTATGAAGAATGCCAATGCTGACCTGTTCAAAACTGTTTTTGCAGACAGTGCCGTTATGCAAACGATAAGCAGGACAAAAGAAGGGGAAACGGTGGTCTTAAATGAAAGTGTAAATGAGTTTACAGAATTTGTAAGTCATCTCAGGAAGGATTCCGCTGATGAGCGGATAACATTTGAAACTATAAAAATTGACGGTACTCTTGCCATCGCATGGACACCTTACCGGTTTTACCACAATGGTATATTCAGTCATTGTGGTGTAAACTCATTCCACCTTGTCCGTTTCAATGGAATATGGAAAATGCAATACCTGATAGATACACGACGGAAACAGGGGTGTCTGTAACTATTTCCCGGTGAGCCTGTATTTCTTATTTACTTTCGGGCTGTTGAAATAATTATTTAATTCTTGCTCGGTCATATCATTGGTAATATCCACCGGCACGTCTATTAATTGCATCTGGCTTTGCTTTAATTCTTCTTTCAGTTTGTTGGTCTTTGCCGTGATGGTGAAATCTTTTTCACCCACCAGCGAATAGTCATAGATCATATATTCCAGCCGTTTGATAGAAGAACGGATCAGGGAAGCCTGGTTTTGTTCTATGTTTTTATTAGGAGAAGTGGCTTCCTTTACCGGTACTAAAGCCAGGCCAACACTGGGTAAAATCTTTCCGGTATTTTGTCCTGATTCCCCACCTGTCGTTGAAAGTATCGTTCCTGTCAATGCTGTAGATGCTGATGTCAGATCAAAAGAAGTACGGGCCGTTTTTGTTTTTTTTAATTTCCTGTCTAATTGCAGAAAAGTATATTTCAGCCGCAGGATATAGTTTTTAATATTCCCCATCAGCATTTCATATTCCTGTTTTGCTAGAGGGTAGTTAAGGGCGTCTTTTACGATAATACGCACATTGGCGGTATCTCTCACTTTAAATTTTGTAGAACCAATAAAACTAAGATTGAGTATTTTGACTCTTGCGGAGTCGGTTTCTTTTACAAAGTCATAAGGCGGTGTCCAGGTGAATTCATCATCACAATGGGTGACCAGTTTATATTCATGTATAGTAATATTGCTTGAAAAAAGAATGTCATCAACAGGAAAATTGCCGGCTTCACATTGTACTTTAAAGGAAACCTGTTCGCCTTCATCTACTGTAAGCGCAGAAGAAACAGTCGGCTTTACTTTGGGTAAAATAATTTCTGTGTTGTAAAAAACAAGGACAAACCCGGTATCAACTTTATCAGCAGGGTCAGAAAGGCTTTGCACCCCGATCTTTACCGAATATTCCTGGTCATACTTTAGTTTACCTGAAAGAAAGAATGATTTTTCCGCTTTAAATGTAAGGAGGCCATTATCCTTATTGACCTTAAGACCAATGGGAGAATTTTTCAGGTACCAGTAATATTTTTTTTCATCCCTGTTAATAGCGAGCTGGTACGAAAGCATGGAATCAACATGCAGGGTAAAATACGGATTGAGGTTAGTAATACGCAGGACAGTATCTTTTTTAGGCACAATCAGGGTGTCGCTAGTGACTTTTAGGGAATCAGCCGTAACCTGCGCATGGGTGGCCAAAAAAGATAGAAAAGTAACCAGGAAAAGAATATTTTGTTTTCTCAGCATATGTCGGTGGTTGGTAAAAGCAGGCAAATTTACCGGATTTTATAAAAAGGTTTGTTTGAAAAAAAGAAACCCCATCGTAGAAACGACGGGGTGTAAACCAAAACCAACTGCTTATGAGAAAAACTTTAATTATTGTATGCTTATATCTTTAGACGCTGATTTGACTTCTTCCTTTTTAGGAAGGTTTAATGTTAGGACACCATTAACATATTTGGCGTCAATACCGGCAGCATCAATTTTTTCATCAAGGGTAAACGACCTTTTAAATGAACGGTAAGAGTACTCCCTGCGGATTTCTTTTTCTCCTTCATTCTTCACTTCCTCTTTCTTTTCCGCAGAAACCGTAAGAATGTTCTGATCAAGGCTAATTTTAAAATCGGCCTTTTCAAAACCAGGCGCTACTACATCCAGTGTATAACTTTTTTCACTTTCCCTGATATTAACAGGAGCGAAACCTTTCCATTCCTGCTGGCTATTGCCATTCTTGAAGATGGCAGGCATTTCAGCAAAAATGTCATCCACCAATGAACTGAAGGTTGTTTCAAAAGGCTTGCGGCTAAATTTAACTTGTGTCATAATATTTTGTTTTGTGGTTTAAATTTTATTCCGTGTATGGTTCTTCAAAGCATATACCACCCTTTTTTTTGGTGACGAAATGAAACTAAAGCTCAGTATTTCAAGACAAAATTTCCGAAAGCATTCGTTGAGCCTGACATTATTGCTTATTTAAGTCTGAATGAACTTTTTAGTTATTTTTGCGTTCTCATAAAACAAACTATAAAAACTATGTATCCTGAAGAGATAGTAATACCCATGAAAGAGGAATTAACAGATAACGGTTTCCAGGAATTGTTGACCTCTCAAGATGTAGAAGCTCAGCTCAGCAAGGAAGGAACAACCCTTATCATGATCAATTCAGTTTGCGGATGTTCTGCTGGTTCGGCACGCCCGGGAGTATTGATGGCAGTAGCCAATGCCGTCTCCAAACCAGATTTCCTTACGACAAGTTTCGCCGGGTTTGATATAGATGCTATAAGGACACTTCGCCAGCACCTGTTACCATACCCGCCATCTTCGCCTGCCATCGCCTTGTTTAAAAATGGCCAGTTGGTTCATTTTATCGAAAGGCACCAAATTGAAGGAAGACCCGCCCAGATTATAGCCAAAAATCTTATCGGGGCATTTGATCAGTACTGCAATTAATTCCTTTAAAAAATAAAATCATTGAAAAAGCTGCTTCTTTGAAGCGGCTTTTTGTATCTTATCAAGGTGTTTAATTTTAATAATTGAATTTCCCATAAACTGGGATCAACTATTTTCCCGCTACGCAAAAAATTAGCAGGTAAAACGTTATAGCTGCACCCTCAGAATTTATTACCTTACCTTCAACTTATAGTTTTAGCATAGTTCAGTTATTTTATATCTGCCATGAAAATAAACGTTAGCCGTATCGGCCTCAGGATGAACCCGGATTATAAAAAAGTAATTCCCCGGTTTTTTAATAGCGGAATCGAACGTTCAAGAATACTTATTGAAAGGGTATTGAATTTGCCCGAGCAGGAAGCTGGGGAGCTATTAAACCAGGTACTCGCTGAATTCTCGCCCCGTTATCGTGACATCAAATCAATCTTTGTCAAACATTTTGAATTGATACGGTACTTATTGCTGGACACTGAACAGCAACATTTATCAGAAGTAAATAAATTACTGCTGGGTTCTTATTTTACTATGGAATATTCTCTTGAAGCAGCAGCACTCTTCAATCCTTCTATTGTAGAAGACCCTGACCAGTCAGGTGCCGCTAACGGAAAGAAAAAAGTGATTATCAGTTTCAGGGCAACCGGAGAAAGTCATATTTCTTCACTGGTTTTCAAAAGGGCCACGCTTGACGAGAAGGGAAATATCATTTTTGAACCTTCCGGAAAATTTATTGGTGAAGGAGTGCTCACGGAAAAGAGCAAGATCAACAAAGAAGGCTTTGAAACAATGTTGTCGCAATTATCATTGCCCTCTGAAATACGCCGCCAGATCCTCGAACAGTTGAATGACCCCTTCTATTATAAGGAGATCGAAATGGTATTGAAAAGCGCTTTACAGCCCATAGAATCCCCTATAGAAAGAAAGCGATTGAAATATGAGATACTTGATGTGGTGAATACGAATTATGAATTGCGTTTCTCTCCTGAGTCACATGTATCAGAAAGAGTCATCTTTCCTGTTACCTATGCTGAAAAAAATGGTATAGAAGATGCAAGATTTGTACGGTTCACGTCAGAGAACGGTACTGTGCGGTATGCAGCCACTTATACGGCTTACGACGGATTGACCATACGTCCACACCTGATCGAAACAAAGGATTTTTTATTTTTCAAAGTATCCCCCTTACATGGGAAGGCGGCTATCAATAAGAACCTGGCGCTGTTTCCCAGGAAGATCAATGGTCAGTATGTGATGGTCTCCCGTATAGATGGATTCAATAATTATATTATGTTTTCCGATGATCTCTACTTGTGGGAAGATGCGGAACTATGGCAACAACCCAAATATCCCTGGGAGTTTGTCCAGATTGGTAACGGGGGTTCCCCCATTGAAACAGGAAAAGGCTGGCTCGTTATTACACATGGCGTTGGACCTATGCGTACATATTGTCTTGGCGCCAGTTTATTTGACCTGGATGATCCCCGTAAAGAACTGGGCCGGTTAAAAGAACCATTACTAATACCTAATGAAGACGAAAGACACGGTTATGTGCCTAACGTAGTATATACCTGTGGATCTATGATCCATGGAGATAAATTATTTCTTCCCTATGCGGTATCTGATCATGCGTCATCGTTCGCTACGATTCCCTTAGCTGAATTGCTGGATGAGCTACTGGGAACTGCCGGTACCTGAAAGGTTCCTTTTGCAGATTAATAAGATCGGCTTATTATTTTTTCATACAGTTTCATATAATGCAGGGCCATAGGCTGGCTGCTGAATTTAGCCATAGCATGATCGCGGCAATCTTGTCTGCAGATACGATCTGATCTATTAATAACATCAATAGCTTCTTCCGTATTCCTTACTAAAAAACCCGTCCTGCCATCCAGTATCAGTTCTTTCATCGAGCCGCGGTCAAATGCTACCACGGGTGTACCACATAACATCGCTTCCACAACGCTTAATCCAAATGGTTCTTCAAAGCTGATAGGATGTAATAATGCAGTTGCAGCTCCCATTAATGTATTGCGTTGTACAGGGTCAATATTGCCTTTATAAATAATATTGCTGTCATTCAGATAAGGTTTTACTTTCTCATCAAAATAATCCTGGTCCTGTACCAGCCCGCATAAGATCAGTTTTTTATTTGCCTGCATAGCGATCTGTATCGCTTCATAAGCTCCTTTATGAGGATGTATCCTGCCGAAATATAAGAGATAATCTCCGTCTCCATCGCCTGGTTGGAACTGTGTTTCATCTACGCCATTATAAACTGTATCAAGGTATTTTAATGAAGGATGCCGGTCGCTGTTACTGATAGAAATATAATGTGAATGAGCGTTATATTTTTTATAGACGGGGATAATTTGTTCTGAAGAAAACCCATGGATGGTAGTGATCATCGGGCAGGGAATCAGCTTTGTATAAGTAAGAGGTAAAAAATCAAAATGATTGTGAATGATATCAAAGAAACCCGCCTGTTCCACGAGATGGGAAATATGGAGACATTCCAGGACTTTCATGTCGCCACCGGATTCACCCACCGGGCTCTCACAAACAGATTGGAGACGGGCACTGGTAATAGAATCCGCAGTTGCAAATAATGTTACATCCAGGCCATTCTTTACCAAAGCTTCTGTTAGTACAGAAGCAACCTGTTCCCATGGTCCATAGTGCCTGGGCGGTGTTCGCCAGGTGATGGGCGCCAGTATAGCTATTTTCATTTGTTCAATACATCAGCTACCGCAAAATGCGAGATCCAGTAAGACAAAGTGCTTTCTGCTCCCTTGTTATGATTGATGCCTTCCGCCTGCAATCCATCAGCGCAGCCCCCTGTTTCAGGATCATACAACGACAAGTCAAGATCATTGGCACCAAGAAACCATTGATAACTGTTGTTCATCCGTGATAAGTATTTTCTATCCTGAAAGAGTTTCCATGCCTGTTGGTAATACAGCACCATGGCCATAGCATCAATTCCCTGCTGATCAAATTGCGCAGCTTGACCTCCGCGGGGCAACCATCCCTGGTTACCGATTGGTCTCAGCATATTTTCATGAAATACTTTTGATTCAAGAAAAGACATGGATTCTTTTGCAATGGAGACATATATCTCATCACCTGTCAGTTCATAAGCATGTAATAACCCCAATGGTAACATGGCATTATCATAAGCCAATACCGGCTCGAACCAATGCCAGTTTTCTTTTTTATTATCCCGGTACATCCTCACCATTTTATTGGCAAGGCGAACGACTTTTTCTTTAGCCAGGTCGTCGGGATAATTACCTTTAATGAATTGACAAAGCCCAATGATTGAACTGGCAATACCCCTCACGGTAACCAGGTAATCAACAGTGTGGGAAACGTTTGCAAAAATTTCTTTTCCGGCTTTTACTAATAAAGGAGAATAACCTTCATTCACCAGATAGCCTAACGCCATCAGCGTTCTTCCAAAAGAATCTTCCGATCCGTTCTTTTCAGGGCACACCTTAGTGTAGTACATGAAATTCCTGACCCCCCCATTCTCTGTTTGCATATAATTAATAAAACTCAGATATACAGGAAGCAACCTGCGTGCCGTCAGGTTATTCTTATCTTTTCCGGCCCACACCATTAATAGCAATGCTCTTGAGTTATCATCAATGCAATAACCTTCTTTTAAATTCGGCATATCATACAATGCATGCTGAATGATGCCGGTAGTATCAGTCAGGTTGCTGATATGTGTGAAGTTAATGTCCGGAAGATCTGTATTGATCAAAAGACCGGGTTTTGAATAGACGAGTATATCTTCTTCTGTTTCCATAAAAAATAATTATAATGGTCAACTGGTAAATTGATTGGACAATGCAGGCCTGGCGATAGGGGTTTTTGTAACCTCACCGAATAAACGGGCATGCTTCCCCGCTACTTTCTCCCATGTCGTATTTCTTGTTTTCAGATATGCATTATGTCCCATTTGTTTCCTCTGCGCATCATTTTGTAAAAGATGAATAGCCTGTTCCGCCAGTTCTTTTTCATCATTTGTCTTCAGGATGATGCCCGTTTGTTCATCCAGCATTTCTTTGGCAAGTACAAATGAATTGGAAATGATGGGGCAACCAGCGCTCATGGCGTATAAGAATGTGCCGCTTACAGCCTGGTCAGGGTCTTTTGATGTGAACAGGTAGATATCGGTCAGTGTTAAATATTCCATTAGCTTTTGAGTGGTCATGTACCCATTGATAAGCCGTACGTTTTTCTGCAAGCCATTTTCCGCAATCAATTGCTGTAGGTAATCACGGTATTTTTCACCTTCCTGTACTATCAGGTTGGGGTGTGTTTGTCCCAGTACGAGATAGATGGCCTCCGGAAATTTTTCACTGATCGTCTTCATAGCAAGAATCGCTTTTTCCACACCTTTATTCGGACTTAATAATCCAAAGTTGGTTAGCACAAGGCGATTGTCAAGGTCATGCTGATGTTTTAACGTCAATGGATCAATGGTGCTATGATTATGTGTGCCATGAGGAATACGAAGAATTTTTTTTACCGGTATATGGTAATCATTTTCCAGTAATGATGCAGAATGATTAGTCATTACAATCACTTTATCTGCCAATGAACTTATGGTCTGAACCATTTTCAATCTTTTGGGAGAAGGTTCCGGCAACACCGTATGAAAACGAATAATAAATGGTTTTTCAAGCATTGATAAAAACCCAAGTAAATATTCGCCTAATTCACCCCCAAATAATCCAAATTCATGCTCGATACAAATGAGTTTGATAGATTCATCGTGGTTGATCCTGACTGCGGTCTCCATGCAGGAATCTATTTCATGACTATCCATCACCATCGTAACGGGCTGATCATATAACCGGGCAGCGCTTTTTTTATCCAGTGCGCAAACAGTAATGATTGTTTCATTCTTTATTTCCTGGCTGATGGCATTGATCAGGTCCTGTGTAAAACTGGCAATCCCGCATTTCCGCGGAGGAAATGTGCTGATAAAAAGAACAGACGAGTGCTGATGTGATGTCATATTACTATAAAATTTAACCGGTTAAGAAATATAAACACGAGTCCTTATTCAAATCGCCTCTGATAAAATGCAAAGTCTCTCCGAGCAATTAGTACAAGTGGCAGGCCAAACTTATTAGTTGTAAAGTGGAGGATAATAAGCAGAAAACAAAACAGTTGAAAGCAACTGCCCAATGCACTGAAGATAGCTGATTAAGCTGTAAGAAACTAAACTATTAAATTATTGTTCAGCTATGGCGTTTAAGAAACCTGGCCCCGCCATTGTTAATTTCTTTCCGCTCCATACCCTTAAGAGGGAATATTTTCCACATATAACAAAAAAGTGGTAAACATCGTGACGATAAGCTATAAAAAAGCCCCGGCAAAATTGTACCTGGTCTTATTTGTTCAGATCGTCTTATAATTTTGTCTTTATATTGTTTTTGTCATTATCTGTATATTCGCCTTTCTAACAAATCAACGAATTTTAATGTATCCCAACCTGCAATTTGCCTTTAAGGACCTTTTTGGAGTGGACTGGCAATTTCTTCGCTTTGTTAATTCTTTCGGTTTTTTTGTCGCCATCGCTTTTATTGTTGCCGCCATTGTCCTCACTATGGAATTGCGGCGCAAAAGCAAACAGGGATTACTGCATCCTACGGAGATGCAGGTGATGGTCGGTCAACCGGCTTCTATTGGCGAATTATTGCTAAATTTTTTACTTGGCTTTTTGCTTGGGTATAAAATAATCGCTTTGTTTATTATGGATAATTCTGCGACGGAAGATCCGCAGGCCTTTATTTTTTCGCCCATTGGCAGCTGGCCTGCAGGTATTGGGCTTGGATTGTTATTTGCAGGCCTGAAATGGTATGAAAAGAACAAACAAAAACTTCCGAAACCTGAGAAAAGAACTATAAGAATATGGCCCCAGGACAGGGTAGGGGAAATAACCATACTTGCATTGGTTTTCGGCCTGGTAGGGGCTAAAATATTTGATACATTCGAGAACTGGGACATGTTTGTAAAAGATCCCTCGTCTATTCTTTCAGTATCCGGGCTTACCTTTTATGGAGGTCTTATTTGCGCTGCGTTAGCAATATGGTGGTATGCGAGGAAGCATAAGATTGGCTTCTGGCATTTAAATGATGCAGCAGCCCCGTCATTAATGCTCGCTTATTCTCTGGGCAGAATAGGGTGCCAGGTAGCGGGCGATGGTGACTGGGGAATTGCCAACCTGAGACCCAAGCCTTTTTCCTGGTTACCGGACTGGATGTGGGCTTACAATTACCCTCATAATGTAAATGAAGCGGATACTCCCATTTCGGGATGTATAGGAAAATATTGCCATGAGTTAAAAGATGCCGCCTATCCAACTCCATTTTATGAAACTGTCGTTTGCCTGGTCCTCTTCTTCGTACTCTGGTCACTTAGGAAAAAATTGAAGGTTCCCGGCACTTTATTTGCCTTATACCTAATGCTTAACGGATTAGAAAGATTTTTTATAGAAAAGATCAGGGTAAACACAAGGCTGAATTTTTTCGGATTTCAGCCTACCCAGGCTGAGGTGATATCAACCTTACTTTTCCTGTCAGGCCTTACAATATGGATCGTATTATCCCGGAAAGAAAAGGCTACAAAAAGCATAGACAATAAGTAATTCACAGTAAAGTGTAATTTTTTTTGAGTAACTGGCAAATGTCTGGAATACATATCCAGACTGAATTACAGGTGATACAAGTATGAATCATATTGACTTGTGTCTTTATAATTTATTCACATAAGCTATGAGATTTGGCGTTTGCGATGTATTTTTGTAACGAACTTGGACGGTTCTATTTAACTACCCTTTTGCAACATTCTGCAAACAAAGACTGTCTATTATTCGTTGTTACTTAAACACATAGATTTAATATGAGACAGCTCAAAATTGCAACCCAGATTACGAACAGAGATTCACAGGCAGTTGAGAAATACCTCCAGGAAATTTCAAAGATCTCGATGATCACTCCTGAAGAGGAAACGACTTTGGCACAGCGCATTAAGATGGGAGATCAGAAAGCATTGGATAAACTGGTGCAGGCAAACCTCCGTTTCGTAGTGTCTGTAGCGAAGCAATATCAGCACCAGGGCCTGTCTCTCAGCGACCTTATTAACGAGGGCAACCTTGGATTAATTAAAGCGGCGCAACGTTTCGATGAAACCAAAGGTTTCAAATTCATTTCTTATGCGGTATGGTGGATTCGTCAATCCATCCTGCAGGCATTGGCAGAGCAGGGCAGATTAGTACGCCTCCCCCAGAATAAAATCGGTACGTATAACAAGGCTAACAAAGCTTATATGGCTTTTGAACAGGAACATGAGAGAGAGCCTTCGACAGAAGAATTGGCCGAATTACTGGAAATGAGTGAAACAGAGATTAACAACATTTTCCAAAGTAATACCCGCCACACTTCACTGGATGCACCTGTGCATGAAGCAGAAGATGTAGCTATGGGCGACCTTTTAGAAGGCGGTTCAGATACGGATGATGATGTAATGAAGGATTCATTGAGAAATGAGATCCGCCGTGTACTGAAATCACTTAGCCCAAGGGAAGCAGAAATTGTAAATGCTTACTTCGGTTTGGATGGTGAACAGGGTGTTACCATTGAGCAGATTGGTCAGAAATATGATCTTACCAAAGAACGTATCCGGCAGATCAAAGAAAGAGCCATTAAACGTTTACAAAAAGCCAGGTATAGCAGCGCTTTGAAAGCATATCTTGGTTAAACTAGTACATAAAAGTCCGCCAGTTGGCAGATAAAATAACAGTCCGCCTAGCGGCGGAAATTTGGTGGGTTTATTTAAGAAAGCAGCTTCAGTCAATTTGATTGAGGCTGTTTTCATTTAGCCGATAAAATAATACTCAGGTAAAAAAATTATTACCGGTAAATGCAATGAATCATTTACCCTTACTTTTGTTTTCCAATCTAATTATTTATTACAACAATACTTGGTTTTTCGTGTTGTATAGCCACTTGCCGTAATCTAACGAAGCTCGCGCCCTAAGGAATTTTATATTGTTTACATTATGCTTAGAGATTATATTATTAAAAAGTGCAGGTATTTTGTTCTCCTGGGATTGGCTGTTACTCTCTTCATCCCGGATGTTCATTCCCAGCAAAATGCGGATAGTTTACTGAAAGAGGCTACGCTTCAGAATGTAATTCAATACACATTAAAAAGGCAACCACAGGTACAACAATCCCTGGCAGATGAAAAAATAACTGAATTACAGATCAGGTCAAAACTCGCTGACTGGTATCCACAGGTAAATTTTAATTATCTCTACCAGCACAATTTCCAGGTACAGACAAGTGTGATAGGAGGCAACCCCGTACGACTGGGTGTAAGTAATACTTCTGCGTTCCAGTTTGGCGCATCACAAATCATTTTTAACCGGGATGTTTTATTAGCCAAACAAACCCGGGGAAGTGTGCTGCAGCAGGTAAAACAGCAAACGGAAAATACAAAAATCAACGTGGTAGTAAATGTGTCTAAAGCCTTTTATGATGTATTGGCGACGGAACAACAAATAAAAGTGGCCAATGAAAACATTGTCCGGTTAGAAAGAAGCCTCAAAGATGCCCGTGCCAGGTACGATGCAGGTATTGTTGATAAAACAGATTATAAAAGGGCAACGATCGCTTTAAATAATTCAAGAGCTTCAAAGAAAAACAATGAAGAAGCATTAAAAGCAAAGATTGAATACCTGAAAGCAGTAATGAATTACCCGGAGGCTGGAAAACTGGATATCCTGTATGACAGTACAACTCTTGAAAAAGAAACAGTACTTGATACGTTGCAGGGGATTGACTATGCCAGCCGGATCGAATACCAGTTATTAGCGACACAACGCAGGTTGCTGGAAGCAAATCTTAAGTATAATAAATGGAGCTACCTTCCGTCATTATCAGCTAATGGCGCCTACAACCTCAATTTCCAGGATAATAATTTTGGAAAACTATATAACCAATCATTTCCCAATTCCTACGCCGGGCTGACGCTTTCATTTCCCATCTTCCAGGGAGGGAAACGAAAATATAATACAGCGCAGGCCGAATGGGAATTGAAAAGAACAGACCTGGACCTGGTAAGTTTAAAAAATTCTATAAATGCTGAGTACAACCTGGCATTGGCCAATTATAAAGCAGGGCTTGCAAACTTTCTTGCTATAAAAGAAAATGTATTGCTGGCGCAGGAAGTATATGATGTGATACAGTTACAGTATAGTTCAGGTATCAAAACTTATCTCGAAGTGATAACATCTGAAACAGACCTGCGAACAGCGCAAATAAATTATTTCAATGCATTATACGATGTGCTGAGCAGCAAGATAGATGTGCAAAAGAGTTTGGGACAGATAAACCCGCTGTCTCCATAAAGAAGTGACTTATGATTATGACGAAGCAGTACTTAGATGTCGAAATCGTTGAAAGAAAAAGAGAATAAAGATTTGTTTTTATTTCAAAATTTGAATTTATACTGATATGATATTTATAAGAATGAATGGGGCCTTAGTTATTGCAATTGCTTTAATCCTGTCCGCTTGCGGCGGAAAGCAACAGCAACAACAAGGACCACCACCGGCAATTCCAGTTACAGTGGAGGATGTAAAAAGTACCGAAGCTGTTTATTACGATGAGTATCCGGGAACAATAGTGGCGCTTAATCAAACAGAATTAAGGGCGCAGGTCACCGGGTATGTTACCGGCATTTATTTCAAAGATGGCGCTAAGGTTAGTAAAGGACAGCGTTTATATTCTATAGACCAGCAGTTATACAATGCTAACTACCAGCAGGCGGTTGCAAACCAGCTGGTACAGGAAACCAATATGATGAAAGCGCAAAAAGATGCTGACCGTTATCATGAGCTGGATAAGAAAGATGCCATTGCCAAACAACAGGTGGACTATGCTGATGCAGCACTGGAAGCGGCAAAACGCCAGGTGGATGCTGCTAAAGCCAATGTGAATGCAGTAAGGGCTAACGTAAGCTTCGCAACTATCGTAGCGCCATTCAGTGGTACGATAGGTATATCAATGGTGAGAAGCGGAACATCCGTAGTTGCTGGTCAAACAGTATTAAATACAATATCAACGGACAATCCAATAGCGGTTGATTTTGCTGTTGATCAGAAAGAAGTGTATCGTTTCTCGCAATTGCAGCTGGCGCAAAAGCCCAATGATTCTACTTTTACCATTGCTTTTGGGAATGATATCTACCCGTTACATGGCAGCATCAACCTGATTGACCGCGCTGTTGACCCGCAAACAGGAACTATTAAAACAAGATTAGTTTTTCCTAATGATAAAAATATGCTGCAAGCAGGGATGAGCACAACAGTGAAAGTATTGAACAGCGCTTCTGAAAAATCGGTGGTCATTCCTTATAAAGCTATTACAGAACAATTGGGCGAATTCTATGCATATGTAGTAGGAGACAGCAATAAAGTGTCTCAGCGGAAACTGGTATTAAGCAAACAGATCGGTACTAATATCATTGTAAAAGATGGATTGAAAGAAGGAGAAAAGATAGTGGTGCAGGGGATACAGAACCTGCGGGAAGGTGCGGTTATCACAACTGCGCCGCCGCAACAACCGGGAGCAACAAAAAAATAGAATTAAGTTATAAGACAGGTGCTGACCGGTGAAAAAATTCACTATTCACCACTCACTATTCACCAACATGATAGCAGAAACTTTTATAAAAAGACCAGTTACCGCCATTGTTATTTCAATAGTGCTGGTATTGGTAGGGCTTATTTCACTGATCAATTTACCCGTTGCGCAATACCCGGAAATTTCTCCGCCCACTGTTTCTATTTCCGGAAATTTTACAGGCGCTGATGCCCAAACTGTAGAGCAAACTACTACTACTGCCATTGAAGCGCAGGTGAATGGTACTCCCGGCATGACCTATATGACCAGTAACAGTACCAGCAGCGGCCAGAGCAGTATCACGGTGAATTTTGAAGTAGGTACCGATATCAATATCGCTACACTGGACGTGCAGAACAGGGTGAGCGTGGCTCAGCCATCTTTACCTGATGCGGTAAAACGTTTAGGACTTACCGTGCGCAAACGTAACCCGAGTATCATGATGGCCCTGGCATTTTATTCACCCAATGGCACACATGATATTACTTTCATCGGCAACTATGTGAACCTATATGTAAAAGATGCGCTGTCCCGTGTAAAAGGCGTTGGCGATATTTTTTCCCGCGCTGATGATTTTAGTATGCGTATCTGGTTTAACCCGGAAAAGCTGGCCGCCCTTGGTATGACGCCTGCTGATGTAAATGCAGCGCTGCAGGAACAGAACCTGCAGATAGCAGCCGGAACAGTGGGTGGTAACCCGCAGCCGGGTGTCCAGGCTTTTGAATATAGTGTATTGACGAATAGCCGTATCAATACACAGGACCAGTTTGAAAATATTGTAGTACGCTCAAGGCCCTCAGACGGAAGTATTGTGTATTTAAAAGATGTGGCCAGGGTTGAGCTGGGAAAATTTGATTACACCGCAAATGCTTTTGTAAATGGTAAACCCGCCGCCTTTGTATTAGTTTACCAGGCTCCCGGCGCCAATGCCCTGGATACTTACGAGGGCATCAATAAGACATTGACGGAAATGAAAAAGAATTTTCCGAAAGATGTTGATTACCTCGTACCACTTGAAACAGCAACCGTAGTACAAGTTTCTATCAGTGAAGTGGTGAATACACTTGTGGAAGCTTTGATACTCGTGGTACTTGTTGTGTTCCTTTTTTTACAAAACTGGAGGGCAACACTTATTCCCGTATTGGCTATTCCTGTTTCGCTGATCGGTACATTTATTTTATTCAGCTCGATGGGTTTTACTATTAACACACTTACTTTATTTGCTTTTGTGCTGGCTATAGGTATTGTCGTGGATGATGCTATCGTGGTGGTAGAAGCCGTGCAGCATAATATTGATCACGAGAAAATGTCGCCAAAAGATGCTACCCGGAAAGCGATGAAAGACATATCGGCGCCGGTGATAGCGATCGCATTGATCCTGGCTGCGGTGTTTGTACCGGTGGGTTTTATTCCCGGCATTGTCGGAAGATTATACCAGCAGTTCGCTATTACTATTGCCGTATCAGTTATTATTTCTGCATTTGTGGCTTTGTCACTAACACCGGCTTTGTGTACCATTATGCTCAAGCCATCAAAAGATGCAAACGCAAAGAAAAATATCCTGGAGAGATTTTTTGCATGGTTTAACAGGGGCTTTGGCCGTTTAACTAACGGCTATACAAAAAGTGTGGGGCGATGGATAAAAGGAACGCCCTATGTATTGATTATGCTTGTCGCATTATTTGTTGGATTGTTTTTCTTGTTTAAAAATAAACCCACCGGGTTTATTCCTACAGAAGACGAAGGCCGTATGTTCGTGACATACGAAATGCCGGAAGCCACTTCTACCAACAGGAGTATAGAGATGTTAAAAGAGATCATGGGCCGTGTGCAGAAGTTGCCCGAGATAAAAGTAGTAGGAGGCCTGGCTGGTTTGAATATCGTCACTTTCTCTACCAAAGCAAATGCAGGCACCATGTTCGTGAACCTGAAACCATGGGATGATAGAAAAGGGAAAGAGCATCATGTTCAAAGTGTGATCGCAAAGATCCGGGCCATCACCGCTGATATAAAAGAGGCGAGGGTATTGCCCATTGCGCCACCGGCCATTCCTGGCCTGGGTGCTACGGCAGGTTTTTCTTTTCAATTGCAACAAACCAGCACTACGGATGATATTCAGAAATTTGAACAGGTAGCCCGTGATTTTTTAGGAAAATTGAATCAGCGACCGGAGATAGGAATGGCTTATACGTTCTTTAATGCAAGAACACCAAGCTACCAGGTGGACGTAGATAAAGAACAGGCAAAAAAACTGGGTGTATCTGTTTCGGATGTTTTTCTTACTCTTTCTAATTTCCTGGGTAGCAGCTATGTCAATGACTTTAATTTATATGGAAGAAATTTCCGGGTGATGTCACAGGCCGATAGTTTATACCGTGGTTCTTTGTCAAACCTTGAAAAATATTATGTGCGCAACAGCCAGGGCGGAATGGTGCCATTAGGATCGCTGATAACAACAAAGGTGATAGAAGCGCCGTCTGTTATTTCGCATTATAATATCTATCGTTCTGTAGAAATAAACGGGTCGCCCAAAGCCGGTTTCAGCAGCGGGCAGGCAATAGAAGCGTTAAAAGAAGTAGCTAGAACATTACCAGCAGGGTATGGGTATGAATTTTCCGGAATGAGCCGCGAAGAAATAATAGCAGGCAATCAGCAGACGACTGTCTTTGCTATTTCCCTCATATTCGTGTTCCTGTTCCTGGCGGCATTGTACGAAAGCTGGTCAGTGCCATTTTCAGTATTGTTCGCCGTACCTATTGGCGCCTTTGGTTCTATCCTGACGCTGACATTCATTCCCAGCCTCAGCAATAATATTTACGCACAAATTGGTTTGATCACATTGATCGGCTTAGCCGCTAAGAATGCGATATTGATCGTTGAGTTCGCTAAGGAAAGGGTAGATAAGGGGGTAGATATTATTCATGCAACATTGCAGGCAGTTCGTTTGCGTTTGCGTCCCATTATAATGACTTCACTGGCATTTATTCTTGGTGTTCTGCCACTGGCTTTTGCAAGCGGTGCAGCAGCTGAGAGTCGCAAAACTATAGGATGGACAGTGTTTGGCGGGATGATCGCTGCGACTACACTCGCTATCTTTGTCGTGCCTGTTTTATATGCGCTCATCACCAAATTATCTTATGGTAAAAAAGTAAAACGGCTTGCGGAAGAACATGCAAAGGAAGGAGAGATAGATAAACGGATCATTGACGAAAGACTGGGGTAAACCCCTGTCCCCTAAAGGGGAAACTTAGACCGATATTTTCTTCAATGTTTGGCATAGGATTAATGCCAGGCTAAACGAGTTATAAAGATTTGTCCTGATGCTTACATTCTTGCAGTATTGCAATCTTTAACTTTAATGCTTTATAAACAGCAAATAGCTGATTTAATCTAAGTTCCCTTTAGGGACAGGGGTTGTGTTTCCTCTTTTGGCATTTTGCCCAAATAAACTTTCTTTTGCAATTATTGTTTTTAAAGGGAATACCAACCACTATGGCAGACGTAACAACGGAAAAAGTACATGTATTAATTATTGGCAGCGGGCCAGCCGGATATACAGCCGCTATCTATGCATCAAGGGCCAACCTCAAACCTGTTTTATACCAGGGTATTCAGCCGGGCGGGCAATTAACCATTACCACCGAAGTAGAGAACTATCCGGGCTATGCAAACGGAATACAGGGTCCGGAGATGATGGTGGATTTTGAAAAACAAGCGCATAGAATGGGGGCCGATATTCGTTATGGATTAGCTACCAAAGTTGACTTCACTTCACAACCTTACAAAGTACAGATAGACGAGGAAAAATGGATAGAAGCGGATTCGGTGATCATCGCAACCGGTGCGTCAGCTAAGTGGCTGGGGCTGGAAAGTGAGCAACGATTAAATGGTTACGGTGTCAGCGCCTGTGCCGTATGTGATGGATTTTTCTTTCGCGGAAAAGAAGTGGCGATCGTTGGCGCCGGTGATACGGCTGCTGAAGAAGCATTGTACCTGTCAAAATTATGTACCACTGTTCACATGTTCATTCGCAGGGATGCTATGCGTGCAAGTAAAGTAATGCAGGACAGGGTTATCAATACACCTAATATTAAAATGTACTGGAACACAGACACGGAAGAAATAATCGGCGATAATAAAGTAACTGCCGTAAAAATAAAAAATAACAAGACCGGTGTTTCGCAGGAAATTCCCGTTAATGGATTTTTTGTTGCGATAGGTCACCAGCCAAACTCTGATATTTTTAAAGGCTGGCTGGATATGGACGAAGCGGGTTATTTAAAAACAATACCCGGTACGTCTAAAACAAATGTGGAAGGCGTATTTGCTTCTGGTGATGTGCAGGATAAAATTTACCGCCAGGCGGTAACGGCTGCCGGAAGTGGTTGTATGGCAGCATTGGATGCAGAACGCTATCTTAGCGCCAAAGGAATGTAACCCCCAGCCCCTAAAGGGGTGTAAGAAATTTATATTCATCATGTCAGACCTCTTGACCATCTC
Organism: Chitinophagales bacterium; assembly: GCA_015654695.1. Classification (GTDB taxonomy): domain Bacteria; phylum Bacteroidota; class Bacteroidia; order Chitinophagales; family Chitinophagaceae; genus VBAT01. The sequence goes on from JAATGJ010000168.1 coordinate 32,946, forward strand.
TCTCAACAATGTGCGCTTCCGGGCTTATCATGGTTTGTTTCCTGATGAAAGACAGAAGGGAAACGATTTTGTAGTGAATATGGAAGTGAGTTATACACCCAAAAGCGGAACGATCCTGTCACTGGAGGATACTATTGATTATGCCACGCTGTTCGAAATAATCCATTCTACTATGCAACAGCCTGTTGATCTGTTGGAAACGGTGGCACAGGCTATAGCGCAACATTCATATAAGCAGTTTCCCCGGATAAAAGTAATAACCGTTTCAATTGAAAAATTAAACCCTCCGATTGACAAATTTTCCGGAACGGTGGGAGTGAAGTATTCGAAAGAATATTAGGCTTTCTTATTTTTCATTAGATTCGGTATATGAAAAAAATACTCATCATCTTTTTTGCCTTTTCATTTCTTACATCCGCCGGTCAATCCGGCTCTGAAATATTTTTATTTGACCTGAAGGTTAAAGACGGGCAGGTAATTCTTTCCGGGGGAATGAATATTACTGATCATAAAGGCTACGATAACCAGCCTTTCTTTCATCCGTCCCAGCCTCTCATTTACTTTTCTTCTTTTAACGACAGTGGCAGAAGTGATATAAAATATTACGACTATAAAAAGAAAACAACGGCTAATCTCACTGTTACCAATGAACGGGAATATTCCCCTACGGTAACACCGGATGGCAAATTCATCTCATGTATCATACAAAGAGACAACGGAGTACAGGACCTGGGAAAATATCCTGTCAGTGGTGGCGAACCAGAAGTGCTGATCAATGATCTTACAATAGGTTATCATGCATGGGCTGGGAATAATAAGCTGTTATTATTTGTTCTGGGCGACAGCAGCAGGAACACCTTACATTATTATGATCTGCCAGCGAAGAAGGATACTATTCTTTCGACTAATATTGGCCGCAGTCTTCATAAAATTCCGGGACAAAATGCAATGAGCTTTGTTCAAAAAATTTCTGAAAAGGAAAGTGTAATAAAGCGATTTGATATGGCTAATGCAGCTATTACCCCTATTACTCCTGCTTTGCCGGGAAAGGATCATCTGGCATGGTTGCAGAATAGTACCATACTGATGAGTGACGGAGTAAAACTATTTTCTTACCGTCACGGAATAGATAAAGTATGGCAACCTGTTATTGTTGAAAGTGATATTTCTGCGCTGAAAGGAATATCCCGGTTAGCTGTCAATATAGAAAATACTAAACTGGCTCTTGTAGTGAGTGAATGAAAAACAGCAGGATGAGTCCCCGCAAATTTCTTTATGAAGCGTAATCCTCTCAGTTTACAATTGCCAATGCCATACCATCATGATCTTTCGCGCCAACTGTCTGGATAATGGTCGCAGTAACGGCTGAGTTTTTTGCCAGCGTAGCATTAAAGCGCTGTACACCCTGTACCATCTCATCAGGGCTGTTTGCATCCAATACTTTGCCTTCACGGATAACGTTGTCAGCCACGATAAGCGTTCCGGGCCGGGATAACCGCAATGCCCATTGAAAATACTCAGTATACGGCAGCTTGTCAGCATCAATAAATATCATATCAAAAGGAGCGATCCCTTCTGCTTCAATTAACGGTAATGTATCCAAAGCTTTTCCAACACGAATGTCAACGATGGAATCAAGGCCTGCACGTACAATATTTGTATGCGCCACATCAGCATGTTTCGGGTCAAACTCTAATGTTATAAGTTGCCCATCGCGGGGTAATGCCCTGGCTAACCAAATAGTGCTGTAGCCCGCCAGTGTTCCTATCTCCAGTATTTTTTTCGCATGGCAAAGCCGGGCTAAAACCTGGAGAAATTTTCCCTGGTTAGATGAAATACTGATCGGTGGAATATTGGCTTCATGGATGGAAGCTTCAGTTGCCGTTAATACATCATCCTGGTTAACAAAAAGATCGTTGATATATTGATCAACATTTTCAAAAAGTTCGTTATTCATGTTGTATATAAAATAATAAATGATGAGTATGTGATGATTTAATAACGACTCAATTTAGCAAAAAGATAGTATCTGAAATTGGTTCAGCAAGATTTGAAGTTATGATTTTTTACGTTGTAGTATTTTGAGACCTGTTGAAAAGGATTTTGAAATGTGCTATTTGTTATTTCCCATACGCAACTTTTTGAGGTTGCTATTCCTTTCTGAAAATTAATAATAATCAATGCCTGAACTGACCGGCTGCAATTATTTTTATTGGATTGAATACTTCATAGCGCAAGTCCATTACCAGGGAGTTTTCAGATTGCTTCGGCCTGCCACAAGCATACATTATCATTCGGGTTTACAATGGCAGGCCTCGCAAAGACGGAGACACTGGTGTTTGAAGTAGCCCCAAGTGATCGGAGTCTCCGTCTTTGCGAGGCCTGCTGAAAAGACTTTTGAAGTGTAATAATTGTTGTCAGCAGGCCGAAGCAATCTCATAAGAAATTGAATGTGATCTTCAGATAATTTTTTACTGGATTGAACCTTAAGTGAAACAGTGGATCAAAAGTACAAGTGTACCGGATCAAGTCCGGTGTTAACGCGCAACGAAGCTAATCCTTCAGCCCGCTAAATAACTTTCTTCCTCCACTTACCACTCCTGATATATAAAAATGAAAGCGTGAACAGCGTGCCCCAGTACAATAACTCAGAACCCCAGGCCCAGACCAATGAAAGGTTCCAGACCTTTAACACCAGCCAGATATAGATACTATAGAGGAAGATGGTGATAATTTCTATAAAAAGATTTATGCGGGTATTACCGGTGCCTGTTACTGCATTGAGCCAGACTGTAGCAATAGACATACCAAGTACACCGATGCTTACCATACGGATGACAGGTATGGCGTCTGCAACAAATGATTTGTCGCGGCCAAATACACTGAGAAATAGTTCCGGGAAAAGATTGAGCAGTATGCAAAGAAATAATGTAAAGCTAAAGCTAAGTTTCACGATCTTCCTGATGAGTCTCTCCACTTCATCTTTTTTCCCCTGGCCAATGATATTGCTGACCATGGCATTGCTGGTGCTGGCAAAGGCCCATACAAATATGCCAAAGAGGCCAAAGATATTCCGCATCGTATTACTGATCGCGAGTTGGCGTTCACCATGATGTTCAATCAGGATATAAAATAACAACCAGGCCATGATGCTGAGCAGGAATTGCAATACCAGCGGTGATGATTGTTTGAAAATAAGTCCCGCTAATGTTTTATTAAATGACAGGTGAGTAAACAAACCAAAACGATGATGCATTTTTTTATACATAATGATCCCGAATACAACCAGCAAGGCAACTACTTCCGCTATAATGGATGCGACCGCCGCTCCATTGAAACCTAATTCCGGAAAACCAAAATGACCATAGATCAGCACATAGTCGAGAAAAATATTGAGGGTAGCTTCAATAAAGAAGGCATACTTCATGTACCGGCTGTTATTGGTGCCAACGAGAAAGGCATTACCCAATTGAAACAAATAAAGAAAAGGAATACCCCATATCCGGATCTTTAAAAATTGTATGGCTTCCGTTTGTACCGTGGATGAACGTAAACTTGCTGTCAGGAAAAAAGGGGCAAACAAATAAGTGAGCAATATGCCAGCAGCGGCAAAGAACATTCCTATCCAGATGGATTGTCCGAATAATTTACCAATTTCTGCAGGGCGGTTTTCACCGGCACGGCGGGCAATAAGCCCCTGCAAACCGCTGTTCAATCCATTACCCACCAGTGCAAAGACGAGATAGAAAACGCCGGTGATACCGGCTGTGCCTAATTCAGTTTCACCAAGACCGCTTAGAAAAATATTATTGGTCACAAAATTGATCTGCGGCACCAATAATGCAAGACTGATAGGTAAAGCGATCTTTAATATCTGCCGGTTGGTGATTTCTACCTGGAGGTCCGTATGCGGGGATATTGTTGCCATGGTTTTAAGAGGCGCAAACCTACAATTTATTACCGGAAACCTGCAGGCAGGAACGATAAGATAAAAGGATACTTATCGACTTCCCGCCTTACCGGCTGTATTAAATGATGAAATCCGTTCAATCCATTATTCCGTGATTTTTTTTCCCTATTATTGCACGCAATCAATAAAGCTTGAAACGACTTTTTTATATAAATAAGGAAAGCAATAATGACACAGGTCCGAAACTACTATCCATAAGTATCGGCGACCGGCATTTCAGTTTTGCCATTACAGATAAGACAGGTGGTGAACTCTATTCCCTTTCCTATTATACGGCTGATGAAATAACAAGCGATTTGCTGACCGACACAATCTCTGAGCACAAAGAATTGAATGATACATTTTTTGAAGTGCAGGTGTCTTATGATTATTCCAGGAGTTTACTGGTTCCCCTGCAGTATTATTATATTGAAGGGTCAAAAGTGCTTTTGAATACCGTGTATGGATTGAACAGTAGGGCGCCTGTTATTGCTGATGCGATTAATGAATGGCAGTTGTTTAATGTATATACTTTGCCGAATGATATCCAGGAATGCATGAACCGGAAATATCCCGGTTGCCAATCAAGGCATCATTTTACCCTTGCTATCAAAATGATGCCAACCGGTTCAGACGACAGGTTGCTGATCAATATCCGGGCGGATGAATTTTCATTTATCGCTATGAAGGATAATAAATTACTGATTGCGCAAACACATGTATATTCTTCACCGGAAGATATCTGTTACTATTTGTTAAAGACCTGTCACCAGTTCTCCTTGTCGCAGGAACAGGTGCAATTATCTGTTTCCGGGTTAATAGAAAAAGAATCGCAGCTATACCGGGAGTTGTACCAGTTTTTCGTGAATGTTGAATTCAGGAACCCTACCTGGAGGATGCCCATAACAGAAGATCATGAATACCCGGCTCATTTTTTTACTACGCTTAATGATCTTGCCCGATGCGCATCATAGGCGGAGAACATGGCGGAAGAAAATTTAATCCGCCGGCAAAGATGCCTTATACAAGGCCTACTACTGATATAGCAAAGGAAGGTTTGTTCAATATAATTCAGCATAACCTGGATATTGAAAAATTGAAAACCCTTGACCTGTTTGGCGGCACGGGCAGTATCACGTATGAATTAGCTTCCCGTGGAGCAACCAACCTGACCATCGTGGAGAAAGATCCAACCATGTATGAGTTTATTAAGAAAACGGCGGAACTACTGAGAATTGAAAACCTCAAAGCGATAAAGATGGATGTTTTCAAATATATCGGGCAATGCACGGAAAAATTTGATTTCATATTTGCCGGTCCGCCCTATGCGCTTACTAATATTGATGATCTGCCTAAACTGATTATTGAAAAAGAAATGCTGAATCACGGGGGATGGTTTGTACTGGAACATACACCGAGGAATACGTATAAAACATTTCCTTTTTATAAAAATGAAAGGAACTACGGTACAACGATCTTTACTACGTTTGTAAATGAATAAGGTATTGCCGGAAAAGGGGTAAGACGGAAAGAATTACTTTATCACTTTTTCATTGATAGTATAAAGCATATTGTTAAACAGGTAACAAAAATTATAAGAAACCAGGATAACTATTGATGTGAAGTTGGTAAGACTAAAAACTTACCGCCTTCCCGTCTTACCGGCGATATTTTCATCATGCAAAAAAAAGAAGCCAGGAAATTATATAAAGAAAAGCGGCTGCGACTTTCAGAAGCTGAAAGATCAAAGCTGGATGACCTGATGCTCATACAGTTTCAGACAGCAGAACTTCCTTTTCTTGCGTCATTACTTTCTTACTGGCCCATTGAAGAAAATAATGAACCCAATACACATTTGTTTACGGAGTTCCTGCGTTTCAGAAACCCCGAACTGAAAGTTTGTTACCCGGTTTCAAATTTTGAAACAACAACCATGTATGCGGTTGCTACGGATATTGATACTCCTTTTGAAAAAAAGAATCTCAATATATATGAACCGGGAAGTGGCGATATTGTTTCGGCCGGTGATATAGATATGGTGATTGTTCCCCTGCTGGCGTTTGATCAGCAGGGCTACCGGGTGGGCTATGGAAAAGGCTTTTACGATAAATGGCTGGCTGAGTGCAGGGATGATTGTATCAAAGCCGGTTTCTGTTATTTTGACCCTGTTGACCACATTGATGACCACCATGAATTTGACGTACCTTTAGACCTTTGTATCACACCGCAAAACGTGTATGTTTTCTAATATCTTCCTTAAATCATTCCGCGTTTTTTTATTGCCGTTTGCTTTGCTGTACTGGCTGGGTATTGCTGTTCGCAACTGGCTGTTTGATAAAAATATTTTTAAATCAAGCTCTTTTGGTTTGCCGCTGATCTGTGTAGGAAATTTATCGGTGGGAGGAACCGGTAAATCACCGATGGTGGAGTACCTCGTCAGGATATTAAAAGATAATTTTGCTATCGCCACGCTTAGCAGGGGTTATAAACGAAGAACAAAAGGCTACGCATTAGCCAATGAAACAAGTACAGCGCTGGATATCGGTGATGAACCCATGCAGTTTCATCTCAAGTTTCCGGGTTTGCCTGTTGCGGTGGGTGAAGAACGGATGGTTGCTATTCCACAATTGTTACATGATAAGCCCGGCATACAGGCGATCATACTGGATGATGCGTTTCAGCACCGTTCGGTAAAAGCCGGGTTGAACATTATATTAACGGAGTACAGTAATTTATTCACCCGTGATTTCTATTTACCTGCCGGTGACCTGCGTGATTTGAAATCATCATATAAAAGAGCCCATATCATTATTGTTACCAAATGTGATCCCGTTATTTCAGAAAATGAAAAACAGAAGATCATTAAAGAGATCAATCCTAAACCCGGTCAATCTGTTTTCTTTACAGCTATCCTGTATGGTGAAGCCTATCATTTTATTACCAAACAAAATTACCGGCTGGATGGCAAGGCTGAAGTATTGCTGATAAGCGGTATCGCCAATCCACGGTCTTTAAAAAACCTGTTGGAAGAATACACCGAGACCTATAACTTCATACAATACCCCGATCATCATATTTTCACCATTGATGATCTGAAAGAAATAAGAAAGAAATTCAGGCAAATAGAATCGCCGGAAAAGATCATTATCACCACGGAAAAAGATGCGGTACGGTTAATAAAATTCAATACAGACCTGGCGGACCTGCCGCTATATGTGATACCTGTACGGCATCATTTTTTATTTGGCGAAGCAGAAAAATTCAATGAGCTTGTCATTGATTTTATAAACCATTTCAGGAAGACGGAATAAATGAAAACTATGGGAAGAAAAAATTCAAACAAAACAAAAAAAGGTGACAGCGGAAGCGGTGGAAAAACTTTCAAAGGAAACCTTGATGTAACACGTTCAGGAATGGGATTCGTGATCGTTCCGGATATGAAAGTGGACATACTCATTCGTCCCAACGATTTTAATACTGCCATGCACGGAGATACAGTGATTGTCAGGGTAAAGAACCTGGGAGGCCGCCGTATGCAGGGCGAAGTGGTGGAAGTGCTTACCCGCAAACGGGTGGAATTTATCGGGCATATCCAGTTAAGCAAGGACTTTGCATTTTTCATTCCTGAAATGGATAAGCCAATGCCTGACCTGTTTATTCCTCTTACTGCATTGAATAACGCAAAAGATAAAGACAGGGTAGTGGCCAGGCTGGTGCAATGGGAGCAAGGCGGGAAGCGCCCGGTTGGTGAAGTGATAAGTATATTGGATGCAGAGAACAGTAATGATGCAGCCATGAAAGAGATATTGCTGGAAAATGGTTTCCCCCTGGAGTTTCCTGATGATGCACTTGAAGTAGCCGCAAGAATACCGGATACTATTCCTGGAGAAGAAATAAAAAAGAGAAAAGATGTTCGTGAAATTCTAACGTTCACTATTGATCCTGCCGATGCCAAAGATTTTGATGATGCTATTTCTTTCCGGTTACTGAAGAATGGCAATTATGAAATAGGTGTTCATATTGCTGATGTGAGCCACTATGTAGAACCAGAAACGCCATTAGACAAGTTCGCTTATCAAAAAGCTACCTCTGTGTATTTACCTGACAGGGTGAACCCGATGCTGCCGGAACATATCTCTAATGTATTATGTTCATTACGTCCAAAGGAAGATAAGTTGACTTTCTCCGCTATATTCCAGCTAACACCCAAGGCTGAAGTAAAACAATACTGGCTGGGAAGAACAGTAATACATTCCGATCACCGGTTTACGTATGAAGAGGTACAAGCGATCATTGAAAGCAAAGATGGATTGTATAAAGACGAGATACTGCTGTTGAATGATTTCGCGCAGAAGATGCGTAAAAGAAGATTCAATAAAGGAGCGATCAATTTTTCTTCTACAGAAGTACGGTTTAAATTGGATGAAAAAGGCGATCCCATTGGTATCGTGATCAAAGAAAGCAAGGAGTCGCACCAGTTGATCGAAGAATTCATGTTGCTGGCCAACAGGTATGTGGCGGAAAATGTATCGAAGATCAAAATAAAAGGCAAGCAGGTTCCATTCCCGTATCGCATACATGATAACCCGTCTGAAGAAAAATTATTGCCGTTCGTGGCCTTCGCCAAAAAATTTGGTCACGAGTTCGATACTTCATCACCGGATGCTATTGCTTCTTCATTTAATCAATTGCTGAAAGATGCACATGGTAAGCCTGAACAGCATGTATTGGAGCAGTTAGGCATACGCACTATGGCGAAAGCGAAATACACAACGGAGAATGTGGGTCATTATGGATTAGGTTTTGAACATTACTGCCACTTTACTTCTCCCATACGCCGTTATCCCGATGTGATGACACACAGGATATTGCAGGACGTGCTGGATAACAATGTCACCCCTGATAAAAAACTGGAAGAAAAATGTAAACATTGCAGCGAAAGAGAAAGGGCGGCTATGGAAGCTGAACGTGCTTCCAACAAATACAAACAGGTGCAGTATATGAAGAATTACCTGGGAGAAGAGTTTGAAGGCGTTATCAGTGGCGTGGCCAGTTTTGGTTTCTGGGTAGAAACAGTGGAGCATAAATGCGAAGGCCTTATCAGTGTAAACAGTTTGCTCGAGTATGATGAGTTCAGGCATGTGGAGAGTGATTATTGCCTGGTAGGTCAGCGGAGCGGAAGAAAATTCAGGATGGGAGATAAGGTTTGGATAAAGGTAGTGGCCGCAAACCTTACCAAACGGCAACTGGATTATGAATGGGTGGTAGCGGGAGAGTTAGTTAAAGAAAAAATGGATGAAGCGGCAATGCCGGAAAAACAAAAAGCAAAAAAGAAGAAGTAAACCGCAAAGCCGCTAAGTCCAGGCAAAGAACGTAAAAAGAGGCAAGGATATCCCATAGGGTCTCAGTTTAAAATAAATATGAAACACGAATACACAAAGACATGAATACACGAAGTAATAAAAGGCTTTGAGCCTCTGTGCCTTATTGCCTTTGTGTTTCAATAATGAGAAAATCCAAATTAAGACATCACCAGAAATCCGGAAACTATTAGAATCAACTTATAAATCCTTGCGTATCCTTTGCCTCTTTGCGGTTAAATAAAATCACATGCAATCATTCGAACAACTTTCACAACAATTCACACTGCGTTTTGATCAGCGGCATTTCCCTTCTGAGCCCGCAAGCTTATATGCACCCAATGAATATTTTTTACGGATCGGGGGCAAACGTGTCCGTCCCGTACTATGCCTGATGGGTAATGAATTGTTTGACGAAATAAAATCCGATACCTGGGAAATGGCTACGGCTATAGAGCTGTTTCATAATTTTACTTTGATACATGATGATATTATGGATAAGGCCCCATTGCGGAGGGGAAAGGAAACGGTGCCGCAAAAATATGGGGTCAATACAGCAATACTTGCCGGTGATGTAATGCTGATCGCTGCATACGAGCTGATGAATAATGTCAGCCTCACCGTCATACGGCAGGTACAAAACCTTTTTAACGCTACTGCCAAAGAAGTATGCGAAGGCCAGCAAATTGATATGGATTTTGAAACACAGGAAAATGTTTCCTTTGAAGAGTATTTAAAGATGATTGAATTAAAAACATCTGTATTACTGGCAGCCAGTTTAAAAATGGGCGCTATACTCGGTGGGGCGGGAGAAAGGAACCAGAATCTTGTATATGAATTTGGAAAGAAACTCGGATTGGCCTTCCAGGTACAGGATGATTACCTGGATGCATTTGGCGATCCTGGTAAATTTGGTAAACAGGTAGGCGGCGATATTTTGTCCAATAAAAAAACATTCCTGCTTATCCATGCTTTAGAAGCTGTTTCTGCTGCACAAAAAAAGGAATTAAAAAAGCTGATGCAGGAAAATCCTGCGGATAAGGTCAGCAGGGTGTTACAAATATTCCGTGATAGTAAAGTAGATGAGTGGGCCATACAGCTAAAAAATAAATATCTTGATGAGGCGTTTACACATCTCGACGACATTGCAGTATTATCCAACCGGAAAGGACCGCTGAAGGAACTGGCGCTGTTTCTTATAAAAAGAGAACAATGATAGCGGAACAACTTATTAAATACCGTTCATTCAATGATAAAGCACTGGCCACTGAGCTGTATCAAAAGCTTACCGAAGAAGGGGTGCCTGTTGCCTGGGAAGATACCGAAGGCTACTTCGATGCTTCTTTTTCCAACAATGAATTTCTTAACATCTATTACATCAAACTCCGGCAGCAGGATTTTAAAAAAGCGGATGAGATATTAATGCGGTCGGTCAGCGAAAACAAAGAGGAGCCGGTTGGAGATTATTACCTCTTTTCATTTTCTGACGATGAATTAATGGATGTATTAAGGAAGCCGGATGAATGGAATGAATTCGATCTGTACTGGGCTAAAAAAATATTACACATCAGGGGCGTGGAAATAAAACCGGAAGACCTGGAAAAAGCAAAACTGGAAAGACTTGACGAATTAAAGCAACCCTGGATATTGGATAAACTCTGGATCATTTGCGCCATAGCTTTATGGATATTGGCTTTTTGGTTCATACATATTTATGGAGCGGTTGCCGTTATTTTTATTGGCGCTTATATTTCATTCAGTAAGAAAACAATGCCGGATGGCCAGCGGGTAAAAGCCTTTTCAACGGGGGACAGGTTGCTTGGAAAAATTGTATTGGCAGCCGGGATGACTCTCGCTGTGTTTATTCTCCTGCAGTATTATGCGGTCATTGATTTTATCCGGCCTTTGTAAGATTTTCCTTATTTTCCTTTCTCAAAACCAACTGACTGATGGCAAATTCCTTATTCCGCACAAAAAAGATTGAATCAATACTGGCAGAAGGAAGCGATGATTCACACGGAGGTGGCGGCTTAAAGAGGGTCTTGACGATGCGTGACCTTACTTTCTTTGGTATTGCCGCTATTTTGGGAGCAGGAAGTTTCAGCAGTCTTGGGGGAGCCGTATTTCACGGTGGCCCCGGAGTCGTTATATTATTCATCATTACCGCTATCGCTTGTGCCTTTACTGCATTTTGTTATTCTGAATTCGCCAGCCGTATTCCCGTAGCGGGGAGCGCCTATACATACGCGTATGCATCTTTTGGTGAATTGTTCGCTTGGATCATTGGCTGGGCATTGATCATGGAGTATTCCATCGGTAATATCTATGTGGCCTATAGCTGGAGTGATTATTTTACTTCTTTCCTGGATAAGACAGGCGATATACTAAAGATCAACCTTCATATTCCTGAATATCTCAGTACAAGTTATATGGAAGCCAAACACGCAATAGCAGATGGTAGCACGAATGCTGCTGTACTATCGGCCTGGAATAACTCCCCGGTTGTTGGAGGATTGAGAATAATTTTTGATCTGCCTGCATTGATCATTAACCTGCTGATCACCTATCTTGTTTATCGTGGCATAAAGGAAAGCCGAAACTTCAGCAACGTGATGGTCGTATTAAAATTGATCGTAGTGGCATTGATCATCATAGTGGGAGGATATCTTGTTTTTTCAAACGGGCTTACGGTTAACTGGACACCTGCCAATGATGAAGGGGTAAAATCGTTTATGCCTAATGGTTTCAGCGGAGTAATGGCTGCGGTGAGTGGCGTATTCTTTGCCTATATCGGTTTTGATGCAGTGAGTGTGCTGGCGGAGGAAAGTAAAAATCCACAACGCGATCTGCCAAAGGGAATGATACTTTCGTTAGTAATATGTACCATCGTATATATTTTATTAACGCTGGTGCTGACCGGTGCGGTTAATTACAGGAGTTTTGACGGCGTAGGCGATCCCCTCGCTTTCATTTTTGAAAAACAAAATTTGAATGTTGGCTGGATGCAGTTCTTTGTTTCCATTGCCGCGGTAGTAGCTATGACAAGCGTATTACTGGTATTTCAAATGGGGCAGCCACGTATATGGATGAGCATGAGCCGCGATGGATTACTGCCACCCGTATTTCAAAAAATACATCCAAAATTTAAAACACCTTCTTTCTCCACTATTGTTACGGGGCTGGTAGTAGGTGTCCCGATTTTGTTCACCGATAAAACGTTTGTGCTTGATTTTACCAGTATAGCCACCCTTTTTGCCTTTGTACTGGTTTGCGGTGGCGTATTGCTGATCCCAAGAAGAGAGAAGGAGCAGGGCAAATTCCATATACCATTTATTAATGGCCAGTTTATTTTTCCCCTCATTGTTGCCGGGGCTATTGTAATGGCACAGTTATTATCAAAGAATTATTTTGCAGACATATTTAGTTTCGATTTTAGCGGCAATGAAGATTATGTGAAAGGAAAAATAAGCTTTATGGATGCGGCCACACCAAACATATCACTGATTATTTTTTGGCTGAGTGCTATAATATTGAGTATAGTAACCTTTATAAAAAAATATTCCCTTATTCCCCTGATGGGACTTATCACCTGCATGTACCTGCTTACCGGGATGACCAAAAGTAACTGGACCTGGTTCCTCGCGTGGCTGGTGATAGGAGTTATTTTTTACTTTTTATATGGGTATAAAAAAAGTAAACTGGCCATTATTGAAGCTGCTATGCAGGAAAGCGGGACAAGGTTCTGACACTCGCTTACGCTTATCTTTGCACCATGAAGTTCCAGATAGGTGATACCGTGCTGATCCTGCATTCCAATGAAGAAGGCGAGGTGATTGATATTATCAACGAGAAGATGGTAATGGTGAACGTACAGGGCGTCAGGTTCCCCGCTTATACCGATCAGCTTGATTTTCCTTATTTCAAACGTTTTTCTGAAAAAAAAATGTTCCCGGCGAAGAAAGAGAAGAAATACATTGATGATATAAAAAAAGAAAAACAATCTTCAGCGCCTAAGGTAGCCGATGGCGCCTGGCTTACTTTTCTCCCGGTATTCCATACCGATGAATTTGGAGATGAAGTGGTGGAAGAATTAAAAGTGCATTTGGTAAACAGGACAGAAGCCGCTTACAATTTTATCTATAAACTTACTTACTTTGGAAAGCCGGAGTTTGAACTAAAGAACATTGTCAATCCATTTGAAGACTTTTACCTGCATGATGTGGACTTCGCTGACCTGAACGATAATCCCGTTTTTGGATTTGAATTCTCTTTAGTACAACCTGATAAGAAGAAAGCGGAATATTATGAATCATCGTTGAAACTGAAGGCCAAACAACTTTTTACCCGGATAGAAGAAATAAAGCTAAAGAACGAACCTACTTTCTCTTATAAGCTGTTTGAGAAATACCCTGACAGGGCTTTTGAAGAAAGTTTTGATATGGATCATCTTGCTTCTAAAGGATATAAGATCTACGATGCAAAGAAAGCAAGGCAGCACCTGGACCCGCCGCGCAGTATTATTGATCTGCATATTGAAAAACTTTCCGATGACTGGAAGCACCTGAGCAATTACGAAATACTAAGCATCCAGTTAAAAAACTTTGAAAAGTATTACGAACTGGCCCTTGCTCATATCCAGCCTTCTTTGATCGTGATACACGGAGTGGGGGAGGGCAAGCTGCGAGATGAGATACACGACAGGTTGCGTTTGAAACGGGAAGTAAAGTCTTTTGTAAACCAGTATGATTCAAGATTTGGGTATGGAGCGACGGAGATATTTTTTCAGTATTGAGATTAGGGAGCGATCTCCTGAATTTTTGTTCTCTCATAAATATCTGCAACCGGAATAGTAACCTGGATAGATGTCAAAGAAAGCTGACTGTTTAATGATTTGTATTCTTCCAGTTCCCAGTGTCCGCTGCTATTGAGGCGGAAAGCTTCAATACGGACAGCGTCCGTATCAACCAGTACATATTCTCTTAAGCTTGGAATGTCACGGTATGACATGAATTTTACACCCCGGTCATAATTTCTTGTTGAAGGAGACAGTATTTCTATAAGAACAGTTGGCTGAACAACAGTATCCTCATCCAGGGCTGAGGCTTGGGGTTCACCGCAAAAAATGGAAATATCAGGATAGGTGTATAAAGTATTTTCAGGGATATTAATCCGCATATCGGGTCCGTACGGCTGGCAGAATTTGCCTTTTAACAGGATTGCTATTGCTGAGAACAAATTGGAAAAAATAACATTATGCCTCATGCTGGCACAGGACATAGCCAGCAGGTTTCCATGCCCGTGCATTTGGAATATCTCGCCTTTATAATATTCATGCGTCTGTGTTGCAGCCTTCTCCATCTGAAGATATTCTTCCTCAGTAAATTTCTTTTTTCCATAAGCTACTATCGGCTCGTTTACTTCCATAACCCTAAATTACAAAATCCCACAGGAAAATCTCTTGCGTTTTGTATGATAGTTTAACTGCCACCGATGTTAGTTTACGGTACTAAGAGCGTCATTTCAATAAAAACTTATGCTGATTCTAAAGATATTAGTTTTCTCTATTTCAATTATGTTGCCAATCAATTTCGAAAGAATTCAATAGTCGTTTAATAAATTTATCTTCGCTCCCGCTACAAGCCAGGCTATCGTCCCGATCTAATCGGGAAGGAAAGTCCGGACAGCACAGAGCAATGCACCGGTAAAGAGCCGGGTTCCGCTTCTCTTTAGACGGAAGCGGAAACAGACAGTGCCACAGAAAATAACTATCCCGATGCAAATCGGGACAAAGGTGAAAACGTAGGGTAAGAGCCTACGGCTTATGATGGTAACATCATTCGCGGGTAAACCTTGCATGCTGAAATGCCACGTATAGTACCGCCTGAGAACTGCTCGTTCGAGGTACAGGGTAGGCAGATTGATTCCGATAGGTAACTTTCGGAACAGATAAATGATAGCCACTTTCTCTCATCATTGCGACTCAGAGCGCAGCGAAGAGGAAGCAACAGAATCCGGCTTACCGGCTTGTAGCTTTTTAAGTATGCCATGTTTTCAAAACATGGCATACTTATTCTAACGCATTTCCAATATACCCGCCGATCTCCATCAACCATGCAATACCGAGATGAACCATCAATCCACCGAAAATAGAACGGGTATTATAAACAACAATACCTAATAGCATTCCTCCAAAATAAGAACTGATACATTCTCCTAATGGTTTACCGAAATGAATAGTGCAATAAAAGCAGGCCATCGGCAGTATAGCATCTTTACCTGCCCATTTTACAAATGCAAGTACCAGGAATCCCCGAAAGAATAATTCGATTGTAATGAAATCACTGCCATAAGAAAGTTCAAAGAGCAATTTTTTCCACCACGAAAGCCCGTTCGTATTCGTAACATTGGTTATCAATTTTAGTTTTGGATACATGGCCTGGAAATCCGGTTGCGTGGATGCAACAGCGATCAGCGGAATCATGATCATAAGCATGATGATGTACGGCTTCCAGTTCATGTTCTTTGTGCTAATACCATAAAAAGGCTGATTCCTGTCAAATATTTTCCATAACACAAACAGTATAGCAGCAATGATGATGAGCAATGCGGGCCAGTAAAAAACATGGTTCCAGAAATTGTTCGTGTTCCCATCGTCAGAAAAATGCAGCGCGGGGTTCAGTGCAACTTTAAGAGAGAATATAAAAGGCGCTACAATGAAAAGAGCAGTAAAGGAACTATGCTTAAAATGATCTCTGCGGCTTATTAATTTATACAACAAATAAGGCAGGCCAAAAGCTATTAAAAATATTCCTGCCCGGCTGAAGAAACTGATCCAAAAATTATCGTGGTTACTGATCCGGTCATCTATGCCTGAATAATAGTTCAGGAAAATGAGAATGGCTGTAAGGATGGATACAAACCCTAAGACCTGTTTGTCCGTTTCGTAGAAATACGTCTTTATATACCCGATTATTAATTTCATCCTGCCTGGAAAATAAATTTTTTACCGGTTCATTAAACTTTCCTGCGCCCGGCGCTTCCAAAGTTGCGTTAATATTTTCCATAAACCCTAAAAGTATAGTCATGAAATTTTTATCAACAAAAAGCACAATCTTAGCTGTTCTGATAGCGTTCGCAACAGTTTTGTACTCTTGCCAGAAAGAAGGCAGTTCAGTTAATTCAACTCAACCGGTAACTGAAGAAGAAGCGGTTACTTATTCCGATGAAAGCACACAGGCGGAAGCCAGTTTCGATGATGTAGAAGACATCAGCCGTGTTGCTGCCGATGAAGAAGGTGTTGTCAGTGCACCCAATGGTCGGTTATTTCCTTTTGCACAGCTTCGCCTGAGACTCGGTTTCTGTGCAGAGATATCTGTTACACCCGATGACAGTACCTATCCTAAAACCGTTACTATTAAATTCCCCGGTGATGGTTGCTGGTGCGCGGATGGTAAACATCGTAAAGGAACTATTACCATTCATTTTACAGGACCTATCCGTCGCCCGGGTTCAGTAGTGACCATCACACTGACTGATTTTTATCTTAACCGTGCACATATCGAAGGCACAAAAACGATCAGTAACCTGAGCGAAAACGGTGCGGTGAAATTCACTGTACAGGTGACAGGTGGTAAAATAACTTTCCCCGGCGGAAGAGGTTACCAGTATGATGGTTTGAAATATGTGGCGCAAATAGAAGGTGCCGGAACACCCAACCTTGTGGATGATGTGTACAAGATCGAAGGCAGATCAAAAACACAATACAATAGCGGTGTTACCGTTAACCTGAACACTGAATCGCCATTGATCAAAAAATTTGATTGCCGCTGGATAAGTGATGGTACACTGAAAATAAAGATCAATGACAGGGTATTATTTCTTGATTATGGCGCACCCGGTAATGGTGATTGCGATAACAAAGCCCTGCTGACCTGGAACAATGGCAATAAGCAACGATTGATCACCTTACCTTAAACAATACAATATCCGTATCCCGAAAATTCCAAAGCCTGTCTTGTTTTTAACAAGGCGGGCTTTTTATATTTGCACTATGCGGTGGCCGTTTCTTTTACTTATTGTATTAATTGTTTCCTGCAAGTCTCCGACTGAGCATGAAAAAATACGCGGGGTATTAACCGGTAAATGGCTGATCCTGCATCCCGATCATCAATTAAAGAATGACAGGCAGACAGAACTTTACAGCCGGATGCAGGATTCAATTGTTGGATTAACCGGGCTGAAACTGATCATTCTTTCTGAAGATGGTTCCTTTCAGCAAATGGATAGCGTGGGAATGAAAGGTAAGTGGGCTGTTTCGCCGGATAAAGTTGTATATATAGAAAAAGGAGGTAAGGGGTTTGAAAATTTCACTACCCGTATTACCAGGTATAAAAAGGGAATTATGCATTTAACAGAGATGGTGCAGGCGGAAGGAGAAACGATCAAACTGGTTTGGAACCTGAAAAAGATAACGGGTGGTAATGCTGCTGATCTGTTCAGCGCAGAAAGCAATGAATGGAGAAAACGTCCCGATCAGCCGGAATTGGAAGTGCAAATAAAACAACGGCTATCTTCTATGCTGCAATACTATTCGGATTATTTTACACTTGTAACAAAAGAATCCAGTTTTTTTGTTCCCACAAGAATTATTCTTCCGCTCAGGTTTTACCAGCATGCTATCGGTATGAAGGATTTTGATGAAGAAAGTTTTTTTTCAAAACTATTTTTCAATAAACAACAGGCGAAGGACGCACATCATTACCTCACCGTCATTATAAGAAGGCTGAGGGATGATTACCCGACAAGGGATAATTATGTAAAAGAGTATGCTGCTTTCATGGAAAACATGGCGGAGAGGATCGTGAAGCAATAACCTATTTTTCTTTATCAAAATTTCTTTTTATCCAGGCAACGGCTTTCTTTACATAGTATTCATCATCATCTTCAAGATTCTTCACCAGCTTTTTTATTTCCCCATGGCGGTCGCTATGACGGGTGTACCATTCCACCATCACGAGTGATAATCTTCTTTGCCATGGATCTTTTGAATGGTTATACTGGCGGGCTATAGTAAATATTTCCGCAGCATGTGTCTTAACAATGCCACGAAGGAATTGCATGCCCAGTCCGTCACAAACAGCCCAGTTATTTATTTTCTTTGAAAACTCTTTGAATGATCTCAATACTTTACCCGGGTCAGTCTTACCTGTCTTTTCAATGATCTTAATAGCGATTATTTTTTCTTCCAGCGCCCCTGATGCCCACAACTCTTTTGCCAGGTCAAAGGACCAGGATTTGTATCGCTGTGCCAGTATATTGAGTTCCGGTGTCTTTACACCATAGATCATTTGACGGCCGGGTACCATCTTTTGAAAGAATACCCTGTTCTTTTTATCAGCTTTCGCCGTTAATATTTTTTCTATTTCCTTAAATTGCTGTGACATAGTTATTCCAAAATAGTATTCCTGACCTGGTATTTTCTGCAAAGCCGCTGTGCTTTTTCTTTTAATTCATTTTGATAGCGAAAAGAGGTATAGGGATTTGAACCGTACAATTGCTGGTACTTAGTCAAAAGAGAACTATCATATCGTTCGAGAAATTTATAAAAAAGTGTTTTGCTATCGGCAATGCCTGTTCCAAACAAAGTTAATCCGCCCACTAATATATAATCAGCACCAGATTCTTTGGCCGCAGCGATGATCTTTTCCAGTTCTTCTTCTGTATCCGAAATATAGGGCAGTATGGGAATAGCATTTATACCAACTAAAAAACCTTCCTGTTTTAATCGCTTTACCAATTCCAATCGTTGCAGGGGAAGAGCAGCTCCCGGTTCCAGCATATTGCTGATCCCTTCATGTAAAGTAGAAACAGAAACAGAAAGAATAAGACCTCTTTTGAGTGCTTTAAGATCATCCGGTACAATGGCATTCTTATCAATTTCTTTCAGTAATTCAATATCTCTTGTGATCAGTGTGCATTTGGTACTGATAAAAACAGGAAACCGGTACTTCAGCAACAGCTTAAGCATTCCTTCCGTCAGCCTGTATTGCTTTTCATGATGAATATAGGCGTCTGTGCCTGATCCTACTGCCACAAAACCATATTGTCCTTTTTTCGCTCTTGCTGCCAGTTGTTTCTCCAATACTTCCAGCGCATTCGTTTTGACGGCTAGTCCTTCATCCATATTTTCTCCATACTTGCTGCCACGTATATAACAGTAGAGGCAATTGCAACTGCATCCTTCATACGGGTTCACGGAATAATCATCCAGGAACCAGCTATCTCTTTTTTTATGTTTGTTTAAAACGGTTTTGACCTGCTTTAGATGGAGCATGCGATAAAGTTAAATAAAACTGTTTTGGTGATCAGGGTTGTTAAAACCGCATCCCTTAGTTTTGCTGCAAAGTTCAACTATGCGGCAGGTACTGTTTTTTCTTGTAATCACTTTTATGATCGGTTGTTCATCCGCGCGGAGATCGGCTGGCAATACATCGGCGGTCAGTATTAGTGAAATACGTTTTCTCGGGGAATATATACTACCGAACAATATGTCATTCAAAAATACCACCGTGGGTGGTTTGTCCGGTATTGACTATGATGCAAAGAGGGACCTGTATTACATGATCTGTGATGATCCTTCTACCAGGGGCCCGGCCCGGTTTTATACTGCAAAAATACCTGTCAGTGAAAAAGGAATAGACAGCGTACAGATCATAGAGGTAACGCCTTTATTAAATCCCCACGGGCAAACCTATGCTGATATTACAAAAGACAGGATACATTCCGCCGACGTCGAAGCTATGCGGTATGATCCGTCAAGAGATGAACTGATCTGGAGCAGTGAAGGGCAGCGTGTGGTCAGAACGGATACACAGTTATTGCAGGATCCTGCTGTTGTGATCATAACCAGGGAAGGACACTATAAAGACAGTTTGGCTTTACCGGCTAATATGCACGTACATACTGAAGAAAAAGGCCCCAGGCATAACAGCGTGTTTGAAGGCGTAACCTTCGATGAACATTACAGGCATGTATTTGTAAGCCTGGAAGACGCTATCTATGAAGATGGGCCAAGGGCGGGACTTGGTGATTCTACTGCATGGATACGTATCATAAAATACAACAGGAAAATAAAAGAACCGGTAGCGCAATATGCTTACCAGTTAGATCCGGTACCGTATGCGCCTGATCCACCGGGAGCATTTAAAATAAATGGCATATCAGATATTCTATATACAGGTAATGATAAGTTCATGGTGATAGAAAGGGCTTGGTCAACAGGCAGGGTGCCTTCTGATATCCGTGTATATATCGCCGATGCCAAAAACGCAGACGACATTTCATCCGTAACTTTTTTAACTGAAACACCCTTACACAGGCCGGTAACCAAGAAGCTATTGCTTGACATGAGCAGTCTTGGTCGTTTTATTGATAATATAGAAGGAGTGACGTTTGGCCCGGTATTACCCAATGGTCATCGCAGCCTGGTCTTTGTAGCTGATGATAATTTTGATAAAAAGCAAAAGAGCCAGTTCTTACTTTTTGAAGTGATCCCATAACTGGTAATGCTGCTATCTGCCATGTTTGACAGGGCAGACGCATTAAAAATTGGTTAATAAAGCACACGGATGACACGGATAAAACGGATTTACACAGATTTTTTTCGTCAGATTCCATATTAGTTCACCGCTATTGTAAATAGAACATACGTGAAAAGATTTTCACAGATTTATTCAGCGAAGCTGAATAAAGAATCCGTACAGAGCTTGCCGAAGTATCATCCGTCCAACCCGTGTCATCCGTGTTCCTTTTTTTGATTTCAACCAGCTTTTAAGTTCGTTTTAAGGCGTCTGCACTGCCATGTTTGAAAGTTGTTATTATTATTCTCAGTTCTTTATTTATCTTTCACAGCTATAAATCCTGTTATGCGAATTGTTCCATTTATTGCATCTGCTGTAGTTACTACAGGTCTTGTATGGGCGTTGAATAAAGGATGGGGCACCATACCCCCGATGGGAAGATTTTTAAGCCCGCAACATGGCTTCTGGCAAAATGCAGAAGCGGCAGACTATGATTACTCTGCTGATCTTAAGTTTCCTGATCTGAAAGGCAAGGCCAACGTATATTTTGATGAACGTTTAGTGCCGCACATTTTCGCGGATAATGATGAAGACCTGTATTTTTTACAGGGATATATTCATGCAAAGTTCCGTTTGTTCCAGATGGACCTGCAAACCAAAGCTGCCGAAGGAAGAGCCAGTGAAATAGCCGGCCCCAAAGCCATCAATTATGATAAAGAACAAAGAAGACTGGGAATGAGGTTCGCCGCCGAAAACGCTTTAAAAGAAATAGAGAAAGACCCCGTTTCCCTTGCATTGTTCACAGCCTATACAAAAGGAGTGAATGCCTATATTCATTCATTAAAAGAAAGCGAAGAACCGCTTGAATACAAATTATTAAATTTTAAACCCGAAGAGTGGAGCAATCTCCGGACAGCCCTGCTGCTGAAGATGATGGCGAAAATGCTGAGTTCCGGAACAGAGAATGACCTGGAAGATACCAATGCAAAAACAATTTTTTCGCAGCAGGATTTTAATACGATCTATCCGCAGGTACCGGATTCATTACTTCCTATTGTTCCCAAAGGAACAATCTTTGACTCCGCGGGTATTATACCTGTAAAACCGGCCACTGCTGACTCCCTCTATTTTGGAAAAGAAGATATAGTCACTGCGACAGAAATTTCAAGACCCGATAAAAATAATGGAAGCAATAACTGGGTAGTAGCGGGCAGCAAAACACAAAGCGGCGCCCCGATCCTTTGTAATGATCCGCACCTTGAATTATCGTTGCCATCCATCTGGTTTGAAATGCAATTGTCAACACCCACCAGCAGTTCGTATGGTGTTTCGCTTCCCGGCAGCCCTTTTATTATTATTGGTTTTAATGATCATATCGCCTGGGGAGTAACCAATGCGCAGAGGGATGTAAAAGATTATTTTGAAATAAAATTTAAAGATGTCTCCAAAAAAGAATATTGGTATAACGGCAAATGGGAACCGGTTCAGCAAACACGAATCGAGGAAATAAAAGTAAAAGGCGGGGCAACCGTTTATGATACGGTAGCCTATACAGGTTTCGGCCCGGTCATGTTTGATCAAAGCTTCGGTGACAGCCTATCCAATAAAAAATCATTAGCGATAAGATGGACGGCTCATGAACCAAGTAATGAAGGGATAACATTTTATAAACTGAATCGTGCAAAAAATTATGATGAGTATGTGGATGCGATAAAAAGCTTTGATTGTCCCGGCCAGAATTTTGTATTTGCTTCCAAAACCGGTGATATTGCTTTATGGCAACAGGGAAAATTCCCGGCGAGATGGAATGGCCAGGGATTGTATGTAATGCCCGGCGAAGATGCCAGCTACAACTGGCAGGGATTTATTCCGCAAAATGAAAACCCTCATGCAAAAAATCCTGAAAGAGGTTTCCTGGAAAGCGCTAACCAGCGACCTGCTGATTCAGCTTACCCGTATTTTATTCCCGGTACTTACATCACACCAAGAGCGATCGCTATTGAACATTTTTTATCCGGTATGACTGGCATTACACCGGCGGATATGATGAAACTCCAGAATAATTATTTCAATACACTGGCTGAAGAGGCTTTGCCCGTTTTGCTTAAATATGTAAACGAAAATGAATTGACCCCCGAGGCAGGAAGATACCTGGAAATAATAAAAGCATGGAACCTGGAAGCTGATCCGGCATCAAAAGGGCAAACGGCTTATCAAAACTGGTGGAATAGTTTGGAAGAAGCGATATGGAAAGATGATATGTCAAGGACTCATCCCGCTTCTCCCATGCCGGAAGATCAAACAACAGCGGAATTGCTGATAAAGGATACCAGTTCATTAAAATTTGCTGACAATATCAATACCCCGCAGGTAGAAACATTATCTGATGATATAACAATAGCATTAAATAAAGCTGCTATTTTGCTGGCCCAAAAAGAGAAAGAAGGGAAGCTTGAATGGAGTAAATTTAAGAATCCCACCATTTATCATTTATTAAAAGATGCATTGCCTGCTTTTGCAAGAAAAGGGTTGAATGTTGGCGGCAGCGGAACTATCATTAACGCTGTTACCCATAGCCATGGCCCAAGCTGGCGGATGATCGTTCAGTTATCTGCCACCACCGAAGCGTATGGCGTTTATCCCGCCGGGCAAAGTGGCAATCCGGGGAGTAAGTATTACGATAATTTTGTTGACACATGGGTAAAAGGCGAATACTTTAAACTCTGGATGATGAAAGCCTCAGAAGCTGCAGATACAAAAGTGAAATGGACGATGAAGTTTGGAAAGGGATAATGAAGAACAATAAATAACCGCGTTATCAAATATTATAAACATGAAATTTTTGGTTGCATTACTACTTACCGCTTTACTGGCATTTGTTGCTGGTTTATGGCTCGGCTGGTGGAGTATAGCTATTGCCGCGTTCCTGATCGCCGTCTTAATTCATCAGAAAGCAGGCAAAGCATTTCTTTCCGGGTTTACGGGTGGTTTTCTTTTATGGGGACTACTTGCCCTGCTGAGAGATATTCCCAATGAAAGTTTATTATCCAAAAAAATAGCAGCAATATTACCGCTTGGCGGAAATGCTATGTTACTTATCCTTGTTACTGCTTTCGTTGGCGCTTTGGTAGCAGGGTTTGGCGCTATGAGCGGAAGTTATTTGAGAAGCAGTAAATAATGGAAGCGAAAGCAGATAAAGAAGTTCAATATGTAAATAAGGCTAATCAACGGTTTACTGAGTTTAAACAATTTGTTTTTTTAGCCTGTAAGGGGATTGCCTATCTTGACTCTAGCAATATTAATTTATTCAGGGTAAGAAATTATATAAAGGAGAAAAGATGGTCTTCATTAGCCAGCATGAAAAATGCTTTTATCCCAAAAGGGGAAGATTGGCTTATTGTATATGAATGCGATGGCGCTAATAATTGTAAATACGTTGTTGTGATTGTTGATCCGATAGAGTTATGGGAAGACCCATACACAATAATTGCAGAGACGATGTGACTTTCTCATTACTCTAACAATTTCCGGGGTATTTTCGCATTTCATTAACCTGTATGCTGCGATTAACACTCTGCTTATCTTTCTTCATTCTTAGTTTGATTTCTTTTGCCGGCAAAGTTTCTGGGAAAGTAACAGACGACAATGGCGCTCCATTGGCTTACGCTTCTATCAGCATCAAGGGCACTACAAAAGGAACGAATGCTAACAGCTCAGGCAATTATTCCATTACATTAAGCCCGGGTCAATACACACTTATTTGCCAGTATGTAAACTACAAGAAAGAAGAAACAACGATCACCGTTACAGCAGATGACCAGGTGGTGAACTTCACCCTCACTATACAGCAACTGACATTAAGCGAAGTAATCGTAAGGAAAGGGGAAGACCCTGCCTATGAAATCATACGGCAGGCTATAAAGAAAAGGTCATACTATAATAATCAGGTGGATTCATTTTCGGTGGATGTATATATAAAAGGGTTACTTCGTTCAAGGGGGATGCCCAAAAAAGTATTCGGAAGAAAAATCGAACGCGAGGAAAATGATGGACTGGATTCCCTGGGCAAAGGGATATTGTTTCTTTCAGAATCTGTTACCAAGGTATCATACGCTAAGCCGGATAAGATAAAATACCGTGTTATCTCCTCGCGGCAAAGCGGTGGCGGCTTCGGGCTTAGTTTGCCTTTGTTTATTAATTTTTACCAGAACAATGTTTCCGTTTTTGATAATAACCTGAACCCACGCGGGTTTATTTCGCCGATTGCTGACGGCGCTTTGAATTTTTACAAATACAGGTATGAAGGCAGTTTTATAGAAGATAATAAAATGGTGAACACGATAAGGGTGACACCCAGGCGTAAGAACGAACCCCTATTCAACGGTACTATCCAGATAACGGAAGAGGACTGGCGTATTTACAGCCTCGACCTGCAAATTACAAAAGACTATGCGCTGGAGCTGGTGGATACTATACGCATCAGCCAGATACATTCATCCATTGATAATGATATATGGAAAACAAAGAGCCAGGTCGCTTATATAGCGATGAAAGTACTGGGCTTTGATTTCACCGGCAATTTCGTGAACGTATATGCTGATTATGACCTGGCCCCGGGGTTTACTAAAAAATATTTCGACCGCATACAGATGAAGTACGATACAGCCTTTGATAAAAAGGATAGCAGTTACTGGGACAGGGTGCGGCCGGTATCGCTGGAGCAGGATGAAAAAAGGGACTTTGTTTTTAAGGACAGCATCGCCAAACTCAACCGTGATTCTTTTCTTACCAAACGCAATCTTGATTCATTAAGAAAAAATCAGAAGCCCATTACGCTGGTAAATATAGTTTGGTCGGGTGTGCGCCATAATTTCTATAGTAAAAAAACAATGATCACGTATAGTGTCAAACCACTGCTGGCGAAATTAGAATACAATACGGTGGAAGGCCTGGCGCTGAATGCAGAACAAAGGTTCCGGTATTCTTCCCGGAAAAGAAAGAATATTTATACGTTGGACTGGAATACCCGTTACGGATTCAGCAACACGCATCTTAATTCGTATGGTGAGTTGACGATCCGGTCAAACAATATCAATAACAATATACGCAACCGGTATTTAAAACTATCAGGTGGCAAACGATTATCGCAGTTTAACCGCGACAACCCGATCGGGGCCTTAGGCAATTCCATTGCTACCCTGGTCTTTAAAAACAATTATATCAAGCTCTATGAAAACTGGTTTGGCCGGGTGGAGTATAATACAAAAACAGAGAGCGGTCTCCGGCTTAATTTTCATGTAACGTATGAAGACAGGCTGCCTGTTGACAACAGCACTGATTTTACATTCTTTCGTAAAAAGGATTCATTGCTACCCAATCATCCGTATGAACTGGCGAATATTCCTTTTGCAAGAAACCAGGCGCTGGTGGCCGGGATAAAGCTGGTATGGCAACCGGGGCAGCGTTATATCCAGTTTCCTACGTATAAATCAGCTATCGGTTCCAATGCGCCGACCCTTGAACTGGAATACAATAAAGGCATAAAAAAGTTATTATCCAGCGATGCGGACTTTGACAAGTGGAAGTTCTCTGTTATGGATAATATGAATCTGAAGCTGGCTGGTGAGTTTAAATATAAAGTGAGCGTCGGCGGATTTTTAAATAATAAGAGAGTGGATATTCCCGACTACCAGCATTTTAATGGCAACCAGTTTTATACTATCTGGAAATACCTGGATGCTTTTCAATTGGCTCCTTATTATAAATACAGTAACACGGAAAATTTCTATATTGTTGCTCATGTTGAGCATCACTTCAATGGGTTGCTCACGAATAAAATTCCCCTGTTCAATAAACTGAAATGGAACCTGGTGGCAGGGTCAAACGCTTTTTATGTGAACCGGGATAAACATTACTTTGAAGCTTTCCTGGGTATTGAGAACATCCTGAAGATATTCCGCGTTGATTTTATCAATGCCTACCAGCCGGGACTCAACTACAAATTCGGTATCAAAGTCGGCGCCGGTGGCCTTATTGGCGGGAAGATAAAGTTTGAAGATCAATGATGGCTGCATGACTCACAACTCATAACTCATAACTCGTAAGCGGACTTCCCTTATCTTTGCCATGTTTAAAATTTTTAACTGCAACGCAAGCAGTCACGAAAATTTACCTCATGGCTATTTTACACAATCGTATCTCCCAGAAGGAGCTGAAAGAACGTTTATACCAGGAAACAGAACCCCGTATTACGCTTTCCTTTTATCATTATTTTCCTGTTGCTGACCCTCTTCAATTCAGGGACGACCTGTACAAAACGCTGAATGAATTAAAGGTGTTTGGACGCATCTATGTAGCCCATGAAGGTATCAACGCGCAGGCAAGTGTGCCTAAAAGTAATTTCGAATTATTTAAAAACCATTTGTATTCGATTGAACCATTACATGGTATCCGGCTGAATATAGCAGTGGATGATGATGGTAAATCTTTCTGGGTATTAAAAATAAAAGTAAGGGAGAAGATCGTGGCAGATGGCATTACCGATCCTGCTTTTAGTATGACCAATAAAGGAAAGTATGTAAATGCCGCTGAAATGAACGAGCTGATGAAAGACAAGGATACAGTAGTGATGGATATGCGCAATCATTATGAGTTTGAAGTAGGACATTTTGAAAATGCGCTGGAGATACCGAGCGATACTTTCAGGGACCAGTTGCCGGTGGCAGTGGAGATGATGAAAGATAAAAAGGAAAAGAACATCATTATGTATTGCACGGGTGGTATCCGTTGTGAAAAAGCATCGGCGTATATGCTGCACAATGGATTTAAGAATGTCTTTCACCTGGAAGGAGGGATCATTAATTATGCGCAGCAGGTAAAGGAACAAGGATTAGACAGTAAGTTTATAGGTAAGAATTTTGTATTTGACGACAGGTTAGGGGAGAGGATCACCGAAGATATTATTGCCAAATGTCACCAGTGCGGCAAGCCCGCCGATACACACACTAATTGCAGGAACAGCGGATGCCATCTTTTATTTATACAATGTGAAGAATGTGCGGCGAAGTTTGAAGGTTGTTGCAGTAAGGAATGTTTGGATATCATTCACCTGCCGGAAGAAGAGCAGAAGAAAGTAAGGGCGGGTATTGATAAAGGACAAAATATTTTTAATAAATCAAGGAGACGAAGAATATCGGACGGATAAAAAAAAATAAGCAGTATCTCAATTTGGGTTCCCGGAGCGTACGCAGAGGCGACTGATGGTACGGCAAACGCTGCACCGTTGCGAACACTGCGTGAAATATTTTTTCAAACTGGGACACCACAAAAGTTATCTCAGTTCCAATTCCGAAAACCAATATTTGTTATGCAAAAGTTTGCGGTTCACTTTCACATTAATTCTTTTTGTAAACAAAGGACAATTCAACACCAACGTATGAAACTCTCCATTCTCGCCACAGGCATCTATTCCCATTAATTCTAATTCATCCACCAGTTTCGCTGTTATTGTCTTCCCGATAAATTCTTCACCCATTGTCTCATTGCAACTTACGATGATAGTTTCTATACCTGCGTCCAGCATTTGTAATACCAAATCTTTCCTGTTTTGCTGCCATAGTGGTAACATGGCCTGCAGCCCTGCGTTAACACAAACTTTTTCTTCCCAGTCGCGGTGAGCTTGCAGGTCAATATCACCAAATACGGCATCGGTCAGTTTGTAATGTTCTTTCAATTGCGATAATGCGGCGGTAAACTTTTTTTCATATTCCTCCCATGAACTGCTGATCAGGTGAATGGGCAGACCTGCGACATCCGCCTGCGCCTGCAAAATAGCGGAAGGAATACCATGTGACCGTGATATTTTTCCTTCTTCATTTAATACGTTCAATAAAACTTTTGGACGGTACCCTGTTTGCAGGGCTTTCATTAATGCAAAGCAACTATCCTTACCACCGCTCCAGGAGCATACTATTTCTTTCATAATTCTTTTGAATATATATCTATTTAACCATACAGGGATAACTAACCTGCTGTCAAAATCCTTTCCATCTCCCTCATTCCGGAACAGGCCAGGTGACAAACGCATTAAAAGGAGCATTAAAGGTTGATACCAAAAAGGGGAACACGGATGACACAGGTGGGACGGATGATACTTCGGCAAGCTCTGTATGGATTTTTTATTCAGCTTTGCTGAATAAATCTGTGAAAATCTTTTCAAGTATGCTTTATTTGCAGTAACGATAAACTGATATGAGATCTGACAAAAAAATCTGTGAAAATCCCTCTAATCCATGTCATCCGTGTGCTATTCTACCTGGATTTTAATACGTGTGCTCATCTCTCAGTATCTTTATTAAAACAGTTTCCATGCCCGGTGATTCGCTCCGTATAAATATAAAAGCAAAGCCACAAAACACGTATGACGCCATCATTGTTGGTTCCGGTATCAGCGGCGGATGGGCCGCCAAAGAATTGTGTGAAAAAGGATTGAAAGTATTATTGCTGGAACGTGGCCGCAATGTGCAGCATCCCGATTATCCCACCGCTACACTGTCCCGCTGGGAATTTCCGAACCGGTTGAACTTATCAGAAGAAGACAGACAACGAAACTATATTCAGAGCCGGCATTATTCCTATCGCGAAGACAACAAACATTTTTATATCAATGACCAGGAAAACCCGTATGCCGAAACCAAACGTTTTGACTGGATACGGGGAGATGTAGTGGGCGGCCGCTCCTTGTTATGGGCAAGGGCCTGCTACCGCTGGAGCGACCTGGACTTTGAAGCGAATCTCCGCGATGGTCATGGTGTTGACTGGCCCATACGGTATAAAGACATAGCGCCATGGTATGATCATGTAGAATCTTTTATCGGTGTTAGTGGTAACAGGGATGGCATACCTCATTTACCCGACGGGCAATTTCAACCGCCGTTTGAAATGAACGTGGTGGAAAAACATTTTAAAGAAAAGATAGAAAGCATTTACACCGACAGGAAAGTGATCATGGGCAGAACGGCTAATCTCACGCAACCTGTGAAGGGGAGAGGACAATGTATGGCGAGAGATCTTTGTCACCGGGGTTGTCCCTTCGGAGCCTACTTCAGTACCAATGCGAGCACTATGCCTGCGGCGTATGCTACGGGCAATTTAACGGTGAGACCTCATTCGCTGGTGAATAAAGTGATCTATGATGAACAAAAGCACCTGCCTGCCGGCAGGCAAGGAAAAGCAACAGGCGTAGAGATCATTGATACGGAGACTAAACAAACGGAAGAATTCCACGCACGGCTTATTTTCCTGAATGCATCTACAGTAGCCACGGCTTTTATTTTATTGAACTCTGTATCCTCCCGTTTTCCCAATGGACTGGGCAATGGCAGCGACCAGGTGGGCCGCAACCTGATGGACCACCACAAGGGGATTTCTATCTCGGCCCGTGTGGATGGCTTTGAAGATATGTATTACTCAGGCCGCAGGCCCGTACCCTTGTTTATACCCCGCTTTCAAAATATAAAAGATACAACACCGGGCTATATCCGGGGTTATCATTTTGGGGTGAGTGCATCCCGGCCGAGGCAGGCAGGTGATGCGGTGATTGGTGCGGAATTAAAAGAAGCATTGTCTGAACCGGGGCCATGGCAGATTGGTATCTATGGCTATGGTGAATGTTTGCCTTATGCAGATAATAGGGTCACATTAGATCATGATAAAAAAGATTCGCTGGGCCGGCCTATCATTACCATCAATTGCGAGTTTAAAGACAATGAAAAAGCCATGCATACTGATATGGTAAAAACGGGGCAGGAGCTATTAGACGCAGCGGGGTTTAAAGATATTAATGTGAGAGCGGAGCTATCTGCACCTGGCAATGCCAACCATGAAATGGGTATTGCCCGTATGGGCCATGATCCCAAAACATCTGTGTTGAATAAGTACAACCAACTGCATGAAGTACCCAATGTATTTATTACCGATGGCTCTTGTATGAGCTCCAGCGCCTGCCAGAACCCTTCTTTAACATATATGGCGCTGACGGCAAGGGCTTGTGATTATGCGGTGAAGGAGATGGGGAAGGGGAATATTTGATTGGAGGTTTAAAATTTAATCCCGTCGAATTCGACGGGATTAAAA
The DNA here is from genome assembly GCA_015654695.1 of Chitinophagales bacterium. GTDB lineage: Bacteria > Bacteroidota > Bacteroidia > Chitinophagales > Chitinophagaceae > VBAT01. Next base: position 63,968 of record JAATGJ010000168.1, read on the forward strand.
TATTAATGCAAAACTCAAAGTGGTCGAATTCGACCACTTTGAGTTTAATTATGACGAATTCGCCATAATTTAAAATAAGGCCGGGCTGAACAGTTTTCAGGCAGGTGTAAAAGAACTTTCCTTACTTTTATTATCATTAAACCATCCTTATGTCGCCTGCTAAGACCATCATCGTCAAAGACCAGCCCATCACTATCATTGAAGTGAATCAACAGGATTATATCTCGCTTACCGATATGATAAAATCTTTCGGAGATGAATCTATTATAACCAACTGGCTTCGTAACAGGAATACTATTGAATTCCTCGGCATTTGGGAGCAAATCTATAATCCGGATTTTAAACCCCTCGAATTCGAGGGGTTTAAAAAGCAAGCTGGTTTGAATAGTTTTTGGCTATCTCCTAAAAAGTGGATAGATACAACAAATGCCACCGGTCTCATCTCTAAAGCCGGCAGGTATGGAGGCGGCACTTATGCCCATAAGGATATAGCTTTTGAATTTGGTAGCTGGCTTAGCCCTGAATTCAAACTCTATCTCATCAAAGAATTTCAGCGGCTGAAGGAGGAAGAGAATTCCCGGCAGTCTTTAGAATGGAACCTGCAAAGAACCCTTTCCAAAATAAATTACCGCATACACACCGATGCCATTAAAGAAGAACTGGTGCCGCCTGCACTTACCCGTGAGCAAAAAAGTACGATCTATGCCAGCGAAGCGGATGTATTGAATATGTCATTGTTTGGACAAACGGCTGCCGCCTGGCGGGCAAACCATAAAGACAAACAAGGAAACATAAGGGACCATGCTGAACTGGAGCAATTAGTAGTGCTTACCAATTTAGAAAGTATAAATGCAGTATTGATAAGACAGGGCTTGCCGCAAACGGAGCGGCTACTAAAGCTGAATGAAATTGCGATCAACCAAATGAAATCTTTGCTTAACAGTTCGGGGATGAAAAAGTTGACGGAAAGACAATAAAAATATAATCACGACGAGTCCACCCAATGCACATAGCTATGAGTGAGGCTCGTCTGAGAAACAAAAGAATAAGCTGCGAAATTGCAAGTTTCGCAGAGCAATGGATAATAAGTGGTTTTAAGTAAATGCCAATAGATTTAATTTTAGAATACACAATACAGTAATGACTATTTCTTGTATGATTAAAAATTGATTGATGGAAAAAGATAAAAAGAATTTAAAAAATAAGTCAGGTTTAAAATCAGATTCTGAAAAAATAGAAGAACCAACACGTTTGCCAAAACAGAGTAAACTTTCAATAGCCAAGTTACTTGAAGTTTGGCTTCCTATTATTATTAGTTTCATTGGAATCGCAATTTCTTTATATCAATTTAAGCGAACAGTAAAGGATAGTCAAATGGAAAGAGAAATACGTATAAAAGAAAGCGAACCAATGTTAGCAATCCAAAAGTCTGCTTTTTCATATGATACAACAAACTACGTTTTTGTCCCAGTGGTGACAAACATAGGAAAAAGGGAAGCAAGAAATGTGTCAATGAAATGTTTAGTTTTATATGGAGATGAAAATTGTGAGAACCTTCGATATGTTGATTCAGTTAACTTTCCTAGTTATAATCCTATTGTTCCTGGTGAAAGTGTCGATTTTGTTTCTGGCCGGTTCTCTATTGATAGTCCTTTACAGAAGTATTTTATTATAAAAATTACTTCAACTGATTATTTAGCATCAGATATTGCAAAAATGCTAAAGTTGGATGAATTTAGAAAAGAGATTACTCAGGACTATTTCTTTATCGAAAGGCATCCAGATCATAAAAGTAAAATTATTTATTCCCCTAGAGCATTTGCATTAGAAAAAAAATATGTTGAAAAGCTTAAAGGAATAGCAATAGTAAAAAAATTTCTCATTGATTAGTTAATAGTTAGGGTTTGTTCAGCCATGGCAGATGTTCAATAAAAAATAAAGAAACACGCCGTGGTTGGTGTTTTTCTTCTCCCACCAACCACACGAATAAGTAAAGCATCTTCATAACGCTTAGATAAAATAGATAGAAGCCTGTTTGATGTCTGGCTGGTTGTCCTTGTTTATTTTCACTCC
>JAATGJ010000075.1 GCA_015654695.1 Chitinophagales bacterium
AAACCATCAAAGTATCGGAGTCTCCGTCTTTGCGAGGGCTGCCAGGTGAGTGCTGAATCATAAAGAATGCTGAGGACAGACCGAAGCAATCTGAAAACAATGTAGTAAATTTCTTTTCTTCTCCGTAGTGCGACGAGTCCCGCAACCACATTCATTTTGCTTGCAGAGTATGCTGGCGAAGACATCGCCTTTGAAGAGAGAAGGCACCCGGCATGGAATGGTAAGATTGCTTCGGCTTGCTGGCAACAAATAGTACATTTCAAAAATCATTTCAGCAAGGCTCGCAAAGACGGAGACTCCGGTGTTACGGGAAACCATCAAAGTATCGGAGTCTTCGTCTTTGCGAGGGCTGCCGGCAGAGTGCGGAATCATAAAGATTACTGAGGGCAGACCGAAGCAATCTGACAATACGATGATAGATTTCTTTCTTTGCAGTATGTTTTCTTCATCGCAATTTATTTTCAGAGTTAGAAAGAATCTTGGAGGCATGCCGATAGCATAACGAACAGCATCGGTATTGGTGTCATTTCTTGTTCCCTATTTATGAAATTGAACAAAGAAGAAAGAATATCCTAACTCTGCTATTGGACTTATAGTAGCACTGCCGCTGGCTATATAATCATCTATCTTCAAATCAACTCATCCCCAAATCTCCAAATCAACTATCTTTGCGCCCATGACAACAGAAAAGATACAGGAAATGAGGGAACGGGTAACCGTCCTAAGGAGGTTTCTTTGACGTCGAAAACCGACGATATAAAATTGATGAACACAAACAGCTCTCGCTGAGTCCCGGTTTCTGGGATGATAACAAACGGGCTACCGAAATTCTTAAGAACATCAAGCTGAATGAGTATTGGGTAAAAATGTATGAGCAGACAGAGTCTGCCGTAGAAGACTTTGCCGTACTCTTTGAGTTTTGGAAAGGGGGAGATGCCACGGAAGAAGAAACCAAAGAAGCCTTTCAAAAAGCTACCACACTAATAGAAGAAGCAGAGTTCAAAGCGACCTTAAATGAACCGGAAGATCCGCTGCCTGCAGTATTGCAGATCAATTCCGGCGCAGGTGGTACGGAAAGCCAGGACTGGGCGGAGATGCTGGCCCGTATGTACCGCATGTACGGAGAAAAGCAGGGCTGGACAGTAACGGAATTGGATTGGGTATGGGGTGACGGAGCAGGTATCAAAACAGCTACATTACAATTTGATGGTCCGTTTGCGTATGGTTTTCTGAAAGCGGAGAGTGGTGTCCATCGTTTGGTACGTATCTCACCGTTTGACAGTAATGCGCGGCGACATACTTCTTTTGTTTCTGTATTTGCGTATCCGTTAGTAGACGATTCAATTAAAATAGAAATAAAACCAGCGGATGTAAAAATGGAAACATCCCGTAGCGGTGGCGCCGGTGGCCAGAATGTAAATAAGGTAGAAACAAAAGTTCAGTTGACGCATATTCCAACGGGTATCGTAGTAGTATGCCAGCAGGACAGATCCCAATTAGGCAACCGGGAAATGGCGATGGAGATGTTAAGGAGCCGTTTGTATGAACTGGAACTGCGCAAACGAAACGAAGCGAAAGATGCTGTCAACAGTTCAAAGAAAAAGATAGAGTGGGGCAGCCAGATACGTTCTTATGTTTTTCATCCGTATAAGATGATCAAAGACCACCGCACGGATTATGAAGTAGGTAATGTAGGGCCGGTAATGGATGGGGAACTGGATGGATTTATTAAGGCGTATTTGATGGCGGAGAAGGAGACGAGTACGTAATTCTTTTTTACCGCAAAGACACGAAGTCTACGCAAAGAAGCAAAGATTTCTTTGCGTTCTTCTGTATTAAACTTAGCGACTTTTGCGGTTAAATTTTAATATAAATTTTAAACTGCATATATGAGTGCAGGAACTTTCTCTTATCCCATGCCTGTCAATGAACCTGTATTAAGTTATGCTCCCGGTTCACCTGAAAAGAAAAGATTAAAAGAAGTATTGGCTGAGCTAAAGAAAACGCAGGCGGATGTTCCGATGTATATCGGCAGCAAAGAATTAAGAACGAATAAAAAAGTGGCGATGCATCCGCCGCATGAGATCGCCCATACACTCGGTTATTTTCATGCGGGAGAAGAGAAACATGTACAACTGGCGGTAGATGCTGCTTTAGCTGTTAAAGAAAGCTGGGCGAATATGAGCTGGGAAAACCGGGCAGCCATATTTTTGAAAGCGGCTGACCTGATGGCGACAAAATATCGGCCGTATATGAATGGTACGACGATGCTCGGGCAAAGCAAGAATGCTTACCAGGCGGAGATAGATGCAGCCTGCGAACTGATAGACTTTTTACGTTTCAATGTTCATTTTCTTTCTGAGATATATAAACAACAACCAATTAGCAGTCCGGGTATGCACAACAGGATGGAGTATCGCCCGCTGGAAGGATTTGTTTTAGCTATCACACCGTTCAACTTTACAGCAATTGGCGGCAACCTTCCCACATCTGCCGCCATGTGTGGTAATGTAGTGGTATGGAAACCGGCCAATACACAGGTGTATTCCGCACAAATGACGATGCGTATATTAAAAGAAGCGGGTTTGCCTGATGGCGTTATCAATTTAATTTATGTTGACGGGCCTACTTTGGGTAAGATATGTTTCAATCATAAAGATTTTGCCGGGGTACATTTTACAGGATCAACAGGTGTGTTCAATACAATGTGGGAGACGATAGGTAAGAATATGGCAATGTATAAATCATACCCGCGCATTGTGGGAGAAACAGGAGGAAAGGATTTTGTGATCGCACATAAGAGTGCAGACCCGGATACAGTGGCTACTGCGTTGTTAAGAGGCGCTTTTGAATTCCAGGGACAAAAATGTTCTGCTGCGTCAAGGGCTTATATTCCTTCCAATATTGCGGAGGAAGTAAAAAAGAAGGTGGTAGCCGGTGTGAAGAGCTTTAAAATGGGAACTACGGAAGACTTTACCAACTTCATTAACGCTGTGATTGATGAAAAGAGCTTTGATAAGATCAAATCCTATATTGATGATGCAAAGAAAGATCCCAAGGCGGAGATATGGGTAGGAGGTAAGTGTGATAAAAAAGATGGTTACTTTATTCAGCCAACCGTGATAGAAGCAAAGAACCCGAAGTATGTAACGATGTGCGAAGAGATATTCGGACCGGTATTGACAGTATATGTTTATCCCGCTAATAGTTTTGAAAAAACACTGGAATTAGTTGATAGCACTTCTCCTTATGCATTAACAGGTTCCATCATTTCGCAGGACAGGGCGGCAGTAGAATTAGCCACCAATAAGTTAAGAAATGCAGCCGGCAATTTTTATATCAACGATAAACCTACGGGAGCAGTAGTAGGCCAACAACCCTTTGGTGGCGCACGGGCAAGTGGTACGAATGATAAAGCAGGAAGTATTTTAAATCTTTATCGCTGGCTGAGTGCAAGAACGATCAAAGAAACATTTAATCCGCCTGTGGATTATGCCTATCCTTTTTTGCAGGAGAAATAGATTTCCCACTAAGCCCCGAAGAACACAAAGGATATTCACTCACCCGGATTTGTTTTCATAGTGTATAAAATAAGAAAAGATTACCAGTTTCCTGGTGACCCCATTAATCTCATAAATCGCGGTACAGGGCACTATAGATGTATCGCCTCACCATACGCCACTTCTATCGCATCTTTCACACTTTCGCTGATAGTAGGATGCGGGTGTATGCTGTTCAGTACTTCATGATAAGTGGTTTCTAACTTTCTTCCCAGTACTGTTTCAATAATTATTTCTGTTACGTTGTAGCCGATCATGTGTGTGCCGAGCCATTCGCCGTATTTAGCATCAAAGATCACTTTGATGAATCCTTCCAGGTGCCCGGCGGCAGAAGCTTTACCACTTGCACTTAACGGGAACTTACCCACTTTGATTTCATAACCGGCATCTTTCGCCTGTTTTTCCGTATAACCGACAGACGCTATCTCGGGAACACAATAAGTACAGCCGGGTACATTATTATAATCCAACGCCTCTGGTTTGTGATTATTTTTTTTCTCATTAAAAGCAATGGCTTCTGCGCAGATAATACCTTCTTTACTGGCTACATGCGCCAATGCCTGGCCCGGAGCGCAATCACCGATAGCATAAATACCCGGTACATTTGTTTGATAGTATTTGTCAACGACTACCCGGCCTTTATCGGTTTTAATGCCCATTTCTTCCAAACCAATTCCTTCGAGATTAGCCGTTACACCTACGGCGCTTAATAGTATATCAGCTTCCAGTATCTTTTCACCATCCGCTGTTTTTACTTTTGCTTTGACACCATTGCCGGATACATCCACAGAAGTGACTTCGCTGCTGGTTAAAATATCAATACCCTGTTTCTTTAAATTCTTTTCGAGTTCTTTTGAAATGTCTTCATCTTCCACCGGTACTACTCTCGGTAAAAATTCAACAATGGTAACTTTTGTTCCCATGCTATTGTAGAAATAACCAAACTCCACTCCGATGGCGCCACTGCCCACTACAATGATGGATTTAGGCTGTGAAGGCAGGTTCATTGCTTCGCGGTAGCCGATTATCTTTTTGCCGTCAATCTTCATCGTGGGTAATTCACGGCTCCTTGCACCAGTTGCAATGATGATATGTTTTGCTTCCACCGTTTGTTTTTTACCATCAGCCCCGGTTACATCCACTTTCCCTTTGCCCGTTATTTTACCAAAGCCTATCACTACGTCTATCTTATTCTTCCGCATCAGGAACTGAACGCCTTTGCTCATTTTATCCGCCACACCACGACTTCTTTTTATTACAGCGCTAAAATCCGGGGTACCGCTGGCTTCTATGCCATAGTCTTTAGCGTGTTTGATATATTCATTTACCTGGGCGCTTTTCAGCAATGCCTTGGTAGGAATGCAACCCCAGTTGAGGCAGATACCACCGAGACTTTCTTTTTCAATGATCGCTGTCTTAAATCCTAACTGTGATGCACGGATAGCCGCCACATAACCACCGGGGCCGCTGCCGATCACAACTACATCGTATGCCATATTTTAATTAATTAGTTGATAAGTAAAAAGGCCTGCCTGTCGGTAGGCAGGTTGATCAATAACGAGGTGCGAAGTTATCTGAAAACAGGGAATCGTGCAAAAAGGGGGAGCAAGGTTATTTATGAAGCCGGCACCTGCTCTATTAATAAGCGGGAACTACAGAATTTACCCTCGTCCAGCTTCTTTGGACCCAGGGAAATAAGTCCAGGGGATGGATGACCCGGAAACTCAAACCCCTCCAGGGGTCATAGTCTTATTGGATTTTTTAATACCGGCATTAGGAAATTTACGTGGAAATAAAAGAGCAATAACGTTTGAATTTTATTTTTAACGCCGTACTTTGTTCGCTACTCCCGGCTAAGCCGGCAATCCCTGGTCCTTTTGAATAAATCACCCGGAATTCATTTCACTTTCGCACAAACAGGCACATTGAACCTGCTATTTATACAATAGCCGGAATGTGATTTGTTGAATTGGGAAAAATTCTTTTATCGAAAGAAGAATATCCAATATTTCCAGCATCAATTTCCAGTATTATCTCATCTTTCGCAACTACGATCAACCTTACTATTCAATACTAGGAATAAACCGGTTAATTCAAAAAACAGAATAGTATGATACGTACCCCATTATTATTAGTATCGCTGGCAGCAGTGTTTATTTGTCATTCACAGGGCCCGGCTGAAGACTTAAAGAAATTAAGAAAAAAACGGATTACAAATTATGCCGTTACCGGGTCGCTGGTTATGCTGGCAGGTGCAGCAGACGGCATTAACCAGGCTTTGCAGTTTCAGTATCCCGGGTTTAAAAAAGCTTTTCCCCATGCAAACGATAAGTTCTGGAAACCCGCAGTAAGCGGAGCCAATAAATATAAGAATGGCGATCCCGCGCAAGGCGCCAAATTTCCGGGCAGTAAGACATGGCTTGTATTTACAACCGATGGTTACCACCTGACCAGGTTCACCGATCATCTTTTTATGGCAGGGGCGGTAGCATTTAAAATAGCAGGCCATGAAAAAAAGAAATGGTATATATATGTCGCGGAAGCGGCAGGTCACTGGCTGATGAACCGTGTAGGATTTTGCCTGACATATGACCGGTTTACTTCTTATCCATAAAGACTACGGTCATAGCAGCTATATAAAAGCCGGCGATCATCCGTCGGCTATCCTTTTTCATAACCTCCTGTCACAAACAGGTAAGGACAGGACATCTATTTTCAGTAATGTTGCTCATTAAACTATTACTATGCGCAGTACGGTATCTTATTTATTGCGTTATTCTTAGTTTTCAATTTGTCCATGCGCAGGAGTTATTCGCTTCCCGTGATGTTCAAAAAGTATTTAAAAAAGAAACAAGATCGCCGACGGAAAGGCCTGAAAGAATTACTGTCAGGATTACGGGTGTTATGCTCCGGGAAACAAGAAAGAGTTTTGATTAAATCCATAACGGTACATCATCGCAGGGAAAACAATTAATCCTTTACGCCAGGGCGGGAAAACTAATCGCTAAATTGCATCCTACTTAAAAAAACCTCTATGCGTTTTATCCTATTTATCGCCGTATTTCTTTTAAGTATCGCGGTTACTGCACAACGATTATTACCTACACCACGAAACATACAGGCCACTTATGATAAGGGTACACGATCAATAACCGGCATGCCGGGTAAGAATTACTGGCAGAATACCGCTGATTATGATCTTAAAATAAATTTTGATCCTGCCAGCCGATTGCTTACTGGTATAGTTGATATAAGTTATACTAACAACAGTCCTGATACATTAAACCAGGTATGGTTCAAATTTTATCCCAATATTTATAAAAGGAACTCACCCCGGGAGTTCAAAGTAGCTGAAGATTTGTCGGACGGGCTGATGGTTGATTCTCTCTGGATCAATAACAGGATGACCAATACTTCCATCATTAATATTGATGCAACTAATGCGAATATCAGGAGACAGACGCTGATGCCCGGTCAAAAGATCCAATTCAGGCTCGCGTATCATTATATACTTAACAAAGGTTCGCATAATCGTACAGGAGAAATAGAACCCGGCGCCGCTTTTATTGCTTACTTCTTTCCACGCATAGCTGTATATGATGATATTGATGGCTGGAATACTTATCCCTATACCGGTACGCAGGAATTTTATAATGACTTTTGCCATTTCTCCGCAGCTATTACCGTGCCTGCTGATTTTATTGTATGGGCAACAGGTGATCTGAAAAACGGAAGCGAAGTTTTATCGCCATTGTATTACCAGCGATTGCAGCAGGCTGAAAAGAATGACGCCATTATTAGTATCATTGATACATCCGATCTCAGGAAAGGTAACATCACCTTAACCAACAAACCACATAACACATGGCATTTTGATGCAGATGATGTCACTGACTTTGCGTTTGCCACCAGTGATCATTATATCTGGCAGTCATCCAGCATTGTCGTTGATCCAAAAACAAAAAGACGAACAAGGGTAGATGCTGCGTTCAACCCCGGGCATCATGATTATTTCTATGTGGCGGGCGATGCAAGAAAAACTGTTGAAGCGATGAGTTATACTTTTCCTGCCTGGCCTTTTCCCTATCCGCATATCACTGTATTCGACGGACTGGACCAAATGGAGTACCCGATGATGGTGAATGATAACCCGGTACTGGACCGAACACAAAGTATCACACTTACCGATCACGAAGTATTTCATACCATGTTCCCGTTTTATATGGGCACTAATGAAACCAAGTATGCCTGGATGGATGAAGGATGGGCCACCCTCGGGGAGTGGCTTATTTCACCGATGATAGACAGCGCTATCATTGATGAATATGGTGTAGGCTCTGTTGCATTCAATGCCGGTAATGAGACGGATCTTCCTGTCATCACCCTGAGTACTGAAATGAACAAGGGATATTTTACTAATGCCTATCCTAAACCCGCTATGGGTTATTTGTATATAAAAGATATGCTGGGTGATGTTCTCTTTACCAAAGCTCTTCATCATTATATTGATCAATGGCGTGGCAAACACCCGATGCCCAATGATTTTTTCTATAGCATGAATGAAGGCAGCGGCAAAAATCTGAACTGGTTCTGGAAAAAATGGTTCTTTGATAGCGGCATACCAGACCTGGCTATCACGTCAGTTAAAAAAGCAGGTAATAGTATAACAGCCATTATTACCGCCAAAGGAAGCAAACCTGTTCCGGTTGATCTTACTATATATTATAAAGACGGCAGCATACTAAAAATACACCGCAGCATTGCAGTATGGGAAAAAGGTGACAGCAGTACTAATATCCTTTTTACCGCCACTAAACCAGTTATCAAATTAGTGCTGGGCAACCCGCATACGCCTGACAGCAATGAAGAGAATAATGTATGGGAAATGAAACAATGATTGATTGAAATCAAGTATTTCATTTCAGAATGATAGAGTTGGAATTATAGTTGTCGTAAAACAACGACAGGTAGTAAATGGTAACACTTAGTAAGGGAAAAAAAGACAGGTTGATCATGGTTTTTACTGGAATAGATAATACCTTGAACACGTAAACAATTTTTAGGTCAAATTGATTTGTAACTAAAGGGCTCTATGGAAACAGGGGGCTCTTTTGTTTTTTACGGTTGTGAATGGTTGTAATCAGCGTATCATTTTTGTTAGCGTGTATTTTCAGCTAACGACTACCTGCCCGCTGTAATAAGCAACTCTCACCCGTCTCTTTATCCCCGCTTCTCCATTGAGTGCCGGCATAGATATTTCAGCATTGATGGTGGCTTCGAAGAGAATGGCGCCAAGTTCTTTTAGCTTTTCTTCTGCTTCATTGAAATTTGCTGCTGCTGATTTTGCTTCCTCCGCACAGACAATCATTTCCTGGTAAACTGCATAAATCTTATCCGCCTGTTCCAGGCTGTAGTTCTTTGCCTCTTCATGGTACATGGTCAGTTGCTTGTTATATTCTTTTTCGAGATCGTTTCTTTTTTTGGCGCAGCGTATGGATCTTTCTTTGTATTCAATATAATCTTTAATGATGTTTTCAATTGGGGAACCGGGAGTAGCTGTCATAGTATGCTGTTTAGTTATTACTAAAACGGGTAAGCGTTTCTTTTAGTGTCTCCACGGTTCACCAGGTTTTGTTCTTGCATAATATGTAGTTGAAAACCAGTGCGGCTCCCGGCATGGTTTTTATTATACAGGGATGTATGCTATCGTATTACTATCAGCGGAGCTGGTAGTATTTCGGTGATTAATATCATTATTTTTAAAGAAGAGGAAAGAATAGGCGATAAGGCGTGAAGACGATACGTGTTGAAATACATTTACTATTTCCCTGTATCTTCATGCCTTACCGGTAAAAATATTTTTATTGATAGATAAAATCCAGAGTGCCGGTAACAGGTGGCTGACCGGGTAATCCTGTTGTTACTACCGCGTGTTCAGGCAACCCGTTGGGTTTGTAAGTATATACATAGGTAGAAATATCTTCCAGGTTTTGCCCCGCATCAAAATGTTCTTCTCTTGTAATATTATTTTTTGACACAAGTTGCCACAGCAGCGCCAGGAAATCCCTGTACTCATATAAAGGATTTGGTTTTTGATCGAACTGGTAGGTGATATGTTGTGCACGCACCAGTTGACCGGGTACTCCTGTTGCCATCAGCGCCAATGATTCAGTAAGGTTACCACCAGCATTATACGTAAACCGAAATTCGAGCAAGGGTTCGAAATCCGCTCCCTGGTTCATATAAATAGTTGCTCTTTTCAATGCGTTGCCTTCATACAGGTAGTTGGTAAAGCTTGTACGCAGGGGGCCATCAAAAACATTGGCCCTTGTCATAACACCGTTCGTATATTCCGGTACTATTCTTTCACCATGGCCAGTGATCACTTCAGCGATCTTCTTTTGCCCATTATAGGTTATATTAAAGTCAATGACATCATTATCCGTATTCAATTCACTTTTTACTGTTGCTTTTTTAATACTGCCATCTGCATTGTAAGTAAAATGGACAAACTCATCGCCGTTCTTATATTCTTTGATCTTTGCCGTGGCAGGTGCAGGAGACGGATTAGCGCTTTTTTCTTTCTGGCAGGATACCAGGGTCAGCAGCATACTACTTACAAGGAAAAGGCGGAAAATTTTTTGTTGGACGACTGTTACCTTTTGCATACTAAATTTTTTTAGGATTTGTTTAATGCTCCAAAAGAACTTTAATTCAGGCATATGCAAAAACCAGTGATGAATGAACTGTATTTTTATAATGTTGAATTGCCTTAACGGTTTATTAAAACAATTCATCACTGGCCTCTCTAAAGCTAAAGTATCTTTAAATACATTTTCACGCCACGGCGCAACGACGCAAAGAGCTAATTACAGAAAATTAAATGTTGCGCCTTTGCGTCGTTGCGTGCTATATTTGTCTTTTGCGAATTCTTTTTAAAGGTGAGAATCTTGAACCGGGGGAATAAGGATGGCAGAAATGCTCGCAAGAGCTAAAGGGAGAATTGCTATCAATTGATTGACCGTTGTAAACCTATGCATCAACAATACGCTTCCCGAATGGCATTAAAGAAAGTTCAATTAATTTAAAATGCTGGCGCCCCCAGGGTATTCCTATAATGGTTATACTAAGCAACAATCCCATTACAACATGCACCAGTGCGGTGTACCAGCCACCACAAATTATCCATACCAGGTTGAACAAAGCGCCCAGGCAACCGGTATTTTGGGTATCACTGATTACTTTTTTGCCAAAAGGCCAGAAAACCAGTTCTGCAATTTTAAAACATTGCAGCCCCCATGGGATTCCTATAACCGTAATGCATAATACAAAGCCGCCGATAAGGTATCCTATGGCCGCAAACAAACCTCCAAATATCAACCATACTAAATTGCCCAATAAACTCATAACTGAAGTATTATAGTTTTCGCGTCAATGAAAACATGAAAGCGCCCGGGAATTAATTTTTATTTTTCTTATTTAAGTCTGTATTGGCATAAAAGCTAAGATCATTACCTGTAAGCAGCTTAGTCCAGAAAATGATCTGGCCGGTATGATGAGAATAATGCTCTGTTACATGAACGATGATCGCTATGCCTGAAAGATTAAACCCCTGCACGGAATGTATTTTCATCAACCGGTATTCATCCATCGTTTGTAAAATGCCAGTGGCCTCTTCCACTGTAGCGGTCAGTTTTATTTGCAGTTCTTCTTTGCTGTAACCGCCTTTAGCGGAAAACTCTTCATCTCTTTCCCGAATGTCCGGCTGATCGCTTAACGCAGAAACCAGGTATTGCCTGGTATTCCCGCATAAATGAAGCAATATGTTCCCGGCGCTGTTGGATACTTCGTTGGGCCGCTTCCATATTTGATCTTCGGTTAGCACATGCAGGCATTTAATTATTTTGGTGGTATTCTTTTCTATCCTGAAAATACTTTCTTCCATAAATTCTTTTGCGATATTTTTCATGCGAAAACCGGTTTTAAGGTAATTGCAAATTTACTTTTTATATAAAGCGCCATAGTTTTTTTGTAAAACGGGTTATACTGCACACAGGTGAAGCTGAGTAAACCATCACGTTATTATTTATTCCGCAAGTGTTGTATGCAATTAGACAGGGCCCGCAAATTATGATAGGTGCCTTTCCAGATATGTCCCTTTAATGCAGTTTTTCTTTCAGGCCTTGTGTCTAAACCATCCTCGTACCAGTCACCGTGTTCATGATCTATCATATAGGTCTGTATGTATTGCCACATCATTTTAAATTTTTCAAAATAGTGCATCGGATCGTTGGGGAAATGATCCGCTATCAGCAGCAACGTATTTAATCCCTCTGCCTGTGACCACCAGTTCTTGTTATCTTTTATAATAGATATATCTTTTTTGTTGTTGAAATAATACCCTTCATCATAGAATCCTCCTTTTGTATTATCCCACCCGTTGCGCAATGCGTGGTCCACCATACGTTTGGCTACAGTCATAGTAGCTGTATCATTCTTTAATCCCAATATATGCGAAGCCTCGAGCATCAGGTAAGCTGTTTCAACATCATGACCAAAAGATACATGGTCAAGGTTGCGGTGTTGTAAGATCACAGCTTCTGAAGAATCTTTAAACGATACTGGCGTCCAGTCGGGTTGTAAAAAAAGTACCAGGTTGCCTTTTTTAGTCGTAATAACATCCCGGATCAGCCACAACATTTCCTGCAAACGTTCTCTCAGCAATGGGTCGGGCCATACTGCATAGAGTTCCGTAAATGCTTCCAGTAAATGAATAGACGTATTCTGATCTTTATATCCCACGGAGGATGTAGAAGAAGTGGCGGCAGTTCTTTTAATAGGTGTGCCATCCGGCAGCAGGTTTTGATAATAGCCTTTATATACGGGGTCGTGACAATGTTCTTCCAACCACCAAAAACATTTCTTTGCCAGGCGCAGAGCATGGGTATCACCGGAAGCCCGGAACCAGGCAGCCGAAGCATAAATGCCAAACGCATTGCCATAAGTCATTTTCCCGGTACTGTCTTTTACATTCCCTTTGCGGTCAACCAGTGTATAAAATCCGCCATTGACCTTATCCCACATTACATTTTGTAAAAAGGCAAACCCATGTGCAGCGCATTGTTTGTAATAAGCAAGACCAGGGTATAATCCAGAAGCTATAGCATTGGACCATACATGCCGGGCCTGCGTCACGATCATTTTATCCTGCGAACCTGTTGGCTGAAAGTCATACGTAAACGTACTGAGAAAACCGCCATACAAACTGTCAACGGATCGGGGATACCATTTATTCAGCAGCTCTGCCCGGATAGATTTATCCATGGCTGCAGCCATTTTCCACCTTTCATTGGTAGTGTCTTTGTTGCCGGAGGGTTGCTTTTGTGCAGAGGCTGCAACAACGATCAATAATAAAATGGCAGGAGGACTCTTTCTCATGAATTAGAGAGGGTTTCATTTATTAAAGATAAAATAAGAACAGTGTATAAAGGTCCGGAACAACCTCCGCACCGGAAAGAAAAGAATTCCTGGTTAAATTTACAGAAAACAACGAATCACTGATTATATTTAATAGTAAGCTTCAAATCTGATTAAACAGAACCCTCATATTTTTCTTATATTAACCAGTAAAATTTCAAAATAATGACCAACGAAAAACTACAGCAAATAATCAATAAAATGTTTGAAAGTATATCATCCCAGGTACCCGCCTATAAAAACAGTGAAGCGGACTGGAATATTTCAGACGGCAATGTAGCTGTGTGCATAATAGATGATGCCGGCAATATATACGGAAAGATATGGGGAGATGATAAAGTAAGAGGGCGCAGGTTCTATGATGTAGCCTACCGTAAAGCCTCGCAGGTTTGGATCACCGGCTATAAAACAGGTGAATATGAAAGACTGGTATTTACTGACCAACTGAACTATAAAGATTTTGGAATAGAATTGCCTGACCTGATGGGATGGCAGGGAGGTCAGCCCATTCAGTTAGATGCTGAAACCCGCATCTCCTGCGGATTCAGCGGGTTTAAAGGTATTAATGACCTGGGCATTGTAAAAAAAGCTGCGGAGGATGCCATAGTTTGACGAATAATAAACTTCGATATATCATCTTCGCAAGTTTGTGGCTCCCTTTTGAATGACATAATCCTTTTGGAGTAATATCCTGCTTTTTTTCTTTCCGGTATCTTTCTTAAATTGAGAGCGTGCCATTCATAGGTTTACAGATTTAATGTCTTGTTTTATAGTAATCCATTCATCCAGCCACCTCAATGGCACGATACTGTGCAGGCTATTTATGTAATGACAAACGATTTTTTACTGTATTCCGGCGGAAGTAAACAAAGAACCAGGATAGCTATAAACCAGTTTTTAAAATGATCACTGTAATTATACCCGCACTAAATGAAGAAAGAACGGTAGGAAAGGTGGTTCGGCTGGCCAGGGACTCTGCTCATGTTACTGAAGTGGTGGTAGTGGACGATAAGTCAATGGACCATACCGTGGAAGAAGCCCGCAAAGAAGGAGCGATCATCATTACGAGTACAAAGCTGGGCAAGGGAACATCCATGAAGGACGGTGTGTCGGTAGCTAAAAATGAGATCATTGCTTTTCTTGATGCGGACATCATCACCTATCCTGGGAATGTAATTGAATTGCTGACCAAACCCCTGTTGACTGGCGAGGCCGATTTTGTAAAATCCTTTTTCACCCGCCAGGCAGGAAGAGTAACGCAACTGGTGGCCAAACCATTATTAACTATTCTTAATCCATCCTTTCCCCAGTTTCAGCAACCATTAAGCGGCATGATCGCCGGGAAGAAAGAGCTTTTCGGGCGATGCGAGTTTGAAGAGGGATATGGAGTAGATATCGGTATTTTGATGGATATGCACAATATGGGTGCAAGGATCAAAGAAGTGAATATCGGCAATATAGAGAACAAGATGCAACAACTGGAACAGTTGGGTAAAATGTCGGGGGAAGTAGCAAGAGTGATCATGAAAAAATCGAAGGGGGTGGATAACCAGAACCTGGAAACCTATGAGAATATACAGGTCATACGTGAACAAATGGATTTTGCGATCAGGGAAGGGCTGATGTCATTAAAAAAGATCGCTGTATTTGATATGGACAATACATTGCTGCGGGCAAGTTTTATCAATACAGCCGCTCAGCAATTTGGTTTTAAAAAGGAGTTGATTGACATAGTCACCACGCAGGCCAATCCTTTTATCAGGACAAAATTAATTGCAAAACTGCTGAAGGGAAGAACAATCGGTGAATTGCTGGAAGTGGTGGATGGAATAGCGATCACCTCGAATACGCAGCAAATTGTAAGCGAACTGAAGAGCCAGGGATATATTGTGGGCATCATTTCGGACAGTTATGATTGTGTCACCAATCATTTAAAAAACAAACTTGACTTCGACTTTACGCTGGCCAATGAACTGGAATTTTCCAAAAGTGTGGCAACGGGTGAAGTGAAAATACCTTCTTTTTTCCTGGCTGATGATAAGAGTCAATGCAAACATGATTACTGTAAGCTCAATTCCCTGATCAATGTCTGCGAAAAATATGCTGTTGATCTGAAGAACACCCTTGTGATCGGCGATGGTGAGAATGATGTTTGTATCATTAAAAAAGCGGGCGTTGGTATTTCCTTTTGCTCTACGTATAATATGCTTGATCTTGTGGCGGATTATGTGATCAAGGAACCTGATTTCGCTTTATTAAGACCAATTATTGATTAATAAGAAAGCCGCATAGATATACCTGGATCGCAAAGTATCCCTGGTCCAATGACTTCCTGATCTTTTTTAATTCCTGATTTCCCACCGGGGATTTTCTGAAATATCCTAAATAGATTTTCACGCAACGACGCAAAGTCGCAACGATTGATTCTAAGTGATTTTTCTTTGCGCCGTAGCGTGGTTTAATTGGCTTTAAAGTTAACCTCATTATATTCTTATATCCTCGATCGTTCTGTTCAGCCGGCTTCTTTCCGCGCCGAATGCGATGAGGTGGCTTTCTACGGAAACTTCAATGGTAGAACTTAGCAGGTTTTTATTCTGCTGGGCTACTGCTTGTACCCAGTCTTTTACCAGGCTAAGATCCCCGCCGCCGTGCGCATCAGTTTTTAATTTCCATTTTATTTGCTTGCGGGTTTTAAAATCTGTCAAAACAAAAGTTTCCATATCCCCGATAATATCTCCTTTGGAACCCATGATCCTTGTTCTTCTTCCTTCATACGATACATGAGCTTCCATAGAGAAGGCCGACGTCACCCCGTTTTCAAAAAGGATATTTACTGTCAGGTGATCCGGCTGATCATTATCCATGCGATATACACAACGGCCATAGTCAGTTGTTTTGAGCTGTTGCAGGATCAGTTCATCCCATTTGCGTTTATCCTCCGGCAGGTCAAATACATACAATCTTTTATGGTCACGGTAGTAGATCTGTAAAGCCGAATAGGGGCAGGAACTTTCCACCTTGCAGCCGTCTGTACATCTTTCTGTACTTCCTTTTGGTGCATTGATATTGGTAAACCACCGGAGATTTCCAAAACAATGCACATCATGTACGGGGCTGTTTACCAGCCAACGGATAATATCCGTATCGTGGCATGACTTAGCCAGAATGATAGGCGTTGACTTTTTGCTGCTTTTCCATTTGCCTCTCACATAAGAATGGCTCATGTGTACATGTTCAATCGGCTCCATGTGCTGAACGCTGATAATATCACCGATCAACCCGGCATCCAGTACTTCTTTCAATTCCCTGAAATAAGGAGAATACCGCAATACATGACATACGCCCACTATACGATTGGTGTCTTTGGCTTTTTGTAATATGATCCTGCATTCTTCTTCGGTGGGGGCGATAGGTTTTTCTAACAGGATATCATAGCCCGCATCCAGCGCTGCCAGGCAGGGCTGGGTATGTAAGTAATCAGGCGTGGCAATGATTACAGCATCTGCAAATTTTTCCAGGGCGAAAACATCTTTCCAGTCCGTAAAACAATGACCGACGGGAATTTTATGTTCTGTTGCTGTTTTTTTTCTTCTTTGCGGGTTTACATCAGCTACGCCCACTATCTTCAGTTCCTTCGGATATTTTGATGCATAGCTGGCATAAATAGTTCCCCGGTGGCCTGCCCCGATAAGAATGGCATGAACAGGCTTTTGAATTTTTTTATGCAGCGGGTTATAATAAACATCATCATGCAGGCCGAACAAAGCGGCTACTTCCCTCCATCGGAGAACCGCGTTGTCTTTTACTATATTGAATGATCTTAAAAAAATCCGTGAAGAAATAAACTGGCGTAAAGACATATCCTGGCTGACTGTTTAACGGGATAAAATTAATCTATTTATCACGGCTATGGGGTGCCAGTAACAAATGAGTTGTCCCCGTTATGTAGCTGCGGACAAAAATTAACAAATGCAAGGAGTTATTTATGTGGTAACTTTATGTATCAATTATTTTACTGATCAATTAAATGACATATCGTGAAAAAGAACCCCTCCCCAAAACCGGTTAATCCCGATAACGAATTACCGGCATCCCTGCTGTACAGCCCGGAAGATGACATTTATAATAAAAGTAAAAAAGAAGAGAACATCAATCCTGATGACTATTCAGCTAAAAGCGGCAATGAAACTGAAGGCGTGATGAATGAAAAAGATTTTGATGAAGATATGTCGGGCAATGACCTGGATATACCCGGCGCTGAACTGGATGATAAGAATGAAGAAATTGGCGAAGAAGACGAAGAGAATAACTATTACAGTCTCGGTGGCGATAATCATGATGACCTGGAAGAATCGAAGGAGTGATTATTTTTCCCTGCCGCGTTTGCCTGCAAAACAATCCCCTTTTTTTAATTTTCGGAACGCTACTATCATGGAGCGCCCGGATTAGCGATCTTATTTTGCCTTTCACCTTTCTAAATGAAGGGTTCGTGTATTTTAATTTAACCGTAACAGTATTTACGGCTACATTACCAGCAGTTAGTTTGGCATTATAAACTTATAGTGCTGACACGGGGCCTGTTTTCACAGGCCCCTCTTTATTATCCCGGATATACCGGGCTACAAAGGCCATCGTACCGGTTTATTTTCTTTAGTACTGGTATAAATAGCATTAAATATCTCCACTGTTTTCCTTCCTTCCCTCCCTGTTATCATAGGTTCCCTGTCTTTCAATATGGATAAAATGAAATCACGGTCCTGCAAACGCAGGTAATACCCGATAGGGTCAATGGAGTTGAAAAAATCATTGTCTTCTTTTTCCCATTGGCCAAGTAAATTTTCTTCACCGGGTATCGTCCATATATCATTCTTTGCCGGTTCAACAGCCGATGGCACCCCGGCTATGAACATGGACCCGCCATCTGTTTGCACACCTACCGAAGCGCCATTGGAACCATGCACATGCACTTTTGCATAGATACCCGGCTTCTGGGAATTACTGACTACGATATTGGCGAGGCCACCTTTTTTAAATTTTACAATGGCAACGGCAGTATCCTCTACTTCAATGTACGGGTGATTGATATTTTTACAAACGCCATACAATTCTTCCAGTTCATCATTCATGAACCATTGTACAAGGTCCAGTTGGTGCGGGGCCTGGTTGACCAATATACCACCGCCTTCTTTTTCCCATGAGCCGCGCCAGGGGTCGCTTTTGTAATACTCTTCACTGCGCCAGCCCAGCATTAAAACAGTAGCGAGAGAAGGGCGGCCGATTTTTTCATCCATGATGGCTTGCTTCATCCGTAAAGAAGAAGGAAAAAATCTTCTTTGGCTGACAACAGCCAGCTTCTTATTGTTTTTTGCAGCGGCATCAATCATTGCGTCACAATCCGCAAGTGTAATGGCCAATGGTTTTTCAACCAGCACATGTGCGCCTGCATTTAATGCGGCGATGGCGGGGCCTTTATGTTCGGGATGCGGCGTACAGATGACAAGGGCATCAATTTTTTCTTTCACGATCATCTCTTCTACTGTATCATACGCCTTCGCCCCGTATTGCGCCGCAAAATCTTTTGCCCTTCCGGGGTTGCGGCTTTGTACAGCTACCAGTGTACATTCATCTATTTGCTGCAAAGCTTTTGCATGTACATGGCCTACTTTGCCGCAGCCGCTTATCGCCATTCTTAATTTACTGCTCATATCAGGGCTTTAATATTATTTTCATCAGGCCTTTTTCTTTATTGTATAAACGGTTGAACCATTCAGCGCCTTCAGATAATGGGGCTTCCGCAGAAAGTATAGACTTTACATTTAGTTTCCCTTCCGAGATCAGTTGAAGTATCTCCGGGTATTCACCATTAATAGCGCAGGAACCCTGCAGTTTCAGTTGTCTTGCTACTACTTTTTGCAATGGTATCTCTACAGCAGGTGAAATATTACCCACTAATAAAAGTGTTCCGCCCTTTCTTAACAGGTCAATTGATTGTTGAATGGTAGCCGTGATACCTACTACTTCAAATGCTATATCTGCGCCGCGTTTCTCCGTCAAAGCGTTAAGCGTATCCGGCAGGGCCGGGTCATCCGGGGTGAAAACATGATCCGCGCCTGATTGAGTTGCCAGGATCAACCTGCCGGGGTCTGTATCCACGGCAATAATATGTTTACATCCTTTTATTTTTAATAACTGAATAACAAACATGCCTACCATGCCAGTGCCTATTACCAGTACTGTATCATGTTCCTGTAAGCCCGCCAGGTAAATAGCATGGAGCGCTACTGAAGCAGGTTCGGTAAGTGCGGCTTCTGTAAAACTTACATTATCCGGTATAGCGGAAAGGATATGCTGGGGAAGCGTAACATATTCCGCGAAAGCCCCGTTCTTTTTAAACTCGGGGGTGGACACACCTAATACCATTCTATCATCACTGAGATTATACATCCCGTGTTGAGTGAACCAGTCATCCTGTTTATAAATAGTGGAATCAAATGTTACACGGTCACCTGTTTTCCAGCCGGTAACAGCGGCACCTGTTTGTTCTATTACACCCGATGCTTCATGTCCCATAATGATAGGGGGTATTCTTCTGCCGGTACTGCCGTCCATACCATGTACATCGCTGCCACAGATACCCACCGCTTTTATCTTTACCAGCACTTCGTTGTCTTTTAGTTCAGGTGCTGCCACATCTCTATAAATGAGCTGCATATATTCTTCAAGTACCAGGGCTTTCATAATTTTAAAATAATGCTGTGTAAGTTAGGAATGGGTAAGGAATGTAACTAAAAAATTTGCTTCGACTTTTTATTGTTATGCGGATCCAGGAATCCTGCATATCCACGCAGCTATCTGATGCTTTCCCTGTGAAGGGGGATGCACAACTGGAAGAAAAAATTTATGGCATTAACTGTTATTTCCTTCACTATCCAATTTTTCAATTTCCTTCTTCACTTCATCTATCAGTTGCTGTTCGGTGGGCAGGTATAACTGGTATTTGCTGGCAATGATGGTTTTATTGTTTTCGGGCAGGGTGATTTTCACCACTGCATCATTTTTATCGGCGCATAATAAAATGCCAATGGTAGGGTTTTCAAAATCCTGCTTTTCAAAACGGTCATAGTAGTTTACATACATCTGCAATTGCCCAACATCTTCATGGGTCAGTTTGGTGGTTTTAATTTCAAAAACCACAAAGCATTGCAGCAGCCTGTTGTAGAAAACAAGGTCAATAGAAAATTCATCACCTTCAATATGTATGCGTTTTTGCCTTGCAACAAATGAAAACCCGTTGCCTATTTCCAGTAAAAATTCCTGCAGATGGGTAATGATGGCGCTCTCCAGGTCTTTCTCATAATACGCTGCTTCTCTTTTTAATCCCAAAAACTCCAATACCATTGGGTCCTTAATAATTTCTTTTGCATCTGATGGTAATTTTTCTTCCCTGGCTACCGCCAATACATCTTTTACAGTATTGCTCATCAGGAGCCTTTCAAACAACTGGCTGTTTACCTGCCGTTCCAATTGCCTGGCTGTCCAGTTATTTTTTTCGGTTTCAGCTATGTAAAACTCCCTTTTATCCTGGTTATCAATGCCCATAAGAGTTTTGTAATGTGTCCAGCTGAATTGCGTCCGCAGTGCGGACGCAATTGGGAAGCTGCGATAGAACTGCCTGTAACGTTCTAACTGGCGGATGGAAAAACCGCTGCCAAACTGAGGTTGCAGGGCAATGGACAATGACTTTATCAGGAACTCTCCGTAACCTGCTCTTTCTTTACCTTCTTGTTCTTCCTCTAAAATGACTTTGCCGATTTGCCAATACATGACCACCCTTTCTGTATCTACCGAACGGATAGCCCTGTCCTTTGCGGTAGCAATGATAGACTGTATTTGCTGTATGAGTTCTTTCTTTAACTGCATGTTGTTAATACCGGTTTATAATCCCCGGGTACCAAACATTATTACCCAAAATCTTCTTTAATTCTTTATTCGCGGAATAGAATTTATACAAGTCAAAGTTAATAGTGAGTGCTGTTATACCAATCACGAGGCTAGTCTCTTTTTATAGTTAGATGGGTGAAACCCATGCATAAATCTTCGAGTCTGCAAGCCCCAAAGAGCCGGGCTTGAGCTGTCTGCAAACGGGAACAGGATAGTAAAACTACTTAAGCGCTTGCCACGTCAAAAAGTTCATATATATTAGTAGTATGACATTACACCAATTCAACAAACTGGACGAAATAGAACAGGCGGACATCATCTGGGAGAATGGCGTACTGCTTGGAAGCCGCACTGATGGCGCATACAAACATATCCTGTATCAAATAGACAGTTTTTATGTGGAAATGCATTATCATATTGAGCATAGTGAATTAATAGGAGCCAGGGTATTTGCCAATCCCGATCACCTGCTCCCTTATCTTGCACAAATGACAATCAATTTGCAGGAGCTGCTTATTTCACAATAACCTCAATAGCTGAAGCAATGGCTTTTAAGAGGTCAATACTTATTTTTTTATCCGCAACCAGGTCTTCATTCGTTATCAATGCCCGCCAGTTTCGCTCTTCATCCGGCTCAAAGATCACTTTCGTACCATGTATATCCACTTCCAGCTTATAACTATACCCATAGTTCAATAGCTGGGCGGGAAAACTATGTTCTGTATTATTTAAAATAACAGGTAATTCAAATCCTTCCTCCATATCGGGCAAGGTAACCTGTTTTGTAAACATGATGGGAGGTAAGAGTGATCGTATTCGTACTTATAGGGTGGCACAACCTGGATGCCGGCTATCCGGCATGAGGACGTCCGAAGAACAATAGATATCCGTCAGCGTCCTTTACTTCAAATCCCCGCAAACCAGCATCGCCGTCTTCGCTGTCTTTGATAGTTTTGAAAAACTCTACATTACGGAACAAGAATTCTGCCTCCAGTGCGTCAGGATCCGGAACATGAAGATAAGCGTCCCAGCGGGCAATGCCTTTTTTGATATCCCGCGTATAGTTAGGCACGGGATCTACACCAATGTCTTTCAGTATGATCATCGCCGCACCCCGTTCGACAATGCCGAAGAAGATATTGTCTTCACTGGGTCCCTGAAACGTGATGTCGAACCCGAGACGGTCGCGATAAAACTTCAGTGCGGCGGGAACGTTCTTTACGATAAAGAATGGTGCAATGCCGGAAATTTCTGTTTTAGTCATGTGAGTTTTTCGTTTTCCGAACTTTTATATTGAAGTATAGCCATTCGAATTTAGTAAAGTGCGTTAGGCTTTCTGCTGTGGTGATATTCGACCATCCAGGTTTGTGTCGTAGTAATCAATTTCTTTAAAATATTATTACCGGACACGAAACAAGGCTGAAATTTTTTCACCTCAATAAGGACTTTTCATTGTCTTTGAGTTCACTGGTAATTCAAAAATAGCCTGGTCAAGTTTCATTTCTTTTACTTCGATTGCAATACTTTCTAAAGTTAATTGCCCGTTATCAATAATCAACTTTAAAGGCAACGAATTGGATTGTAAAAGAAAGTCATACCAATTTCCATATTTATGGTTGACAAATAATTTTGTGTCAACTGAAAGTGCAGAATTAAAATAATACTTCTGTATCCCGCTTTTACAGGTCAGAATAAGTTCGTCACATTTGTAGCCTAAGATATCTGCCACACCTTTATTCATTTCTGTTTTTAGGATTTCGTCAGCGTTTGTTGCTCCGTCATTCCACAGTAAAGTCTCAGAGTTTGCCATTTTGCTGTAAAGCTTATTGTCTTTGTTTACATAAAGTTGCCACTGAAGTAATGAACCATTTAAACAGATTTATAGTCACCGTTTTTTATGAAATATTCCTGTGACGAACCCATCATGGTTGTGAATTGTTCGTCTGTCACATTCGGCATTTTGCTTTTGTAAGAATTTGTATAAACTATTTTTCCTTCAAATGTTTGCCCAAATGAAGTAATTGCGAAAAGTGTTGCAAGTAAAAATGTAACTATCTTTGTCATAATGTTGATTGAATATTTTAGTCTAACGTTAGGGCTCTGCTGCGCTGGTATTCTGTGTTACGTCAGCTGACAGCTGTAGTCGATTGAAAAACTGAAGTTGAAGTTATATTCTTTTGCTGAGATTTATTCGTTCAGCCGGGACTGCAACTGATAGTAGCAAAAGGATGAGGATAAATTTGTTAGCCACAGAATTCAGCAAAGCCCATGTTAGCGAATGCACTTATTGCTGATCGAAGTATTGACGTGTTTCTTTGTTAAATGCTTTTTAACGATTGAAAAGTTTATTACTAAGAAATGTCAAAACTTCAGAAATATTATTTTTTGTTTGTTCGCTGAATGCAAAACTGCGTCTGTTAATTAAACACTCTTGAATTGTCCGGTTGAAATGAGTTTTGTTTAACGACGATGCAGATGGGTAAGTAGTTTGCTGAAATTGGAGCGCCTCTGCATTGTCAAACAGTTTTTCCATTTTATATTTTTTCCAACTTGGATCAATATCTTCAAGAGTAAAAATCCTTGACTCAACGATTATACCAAATTTGTCAATATATCTATCCTTTTGTTTACCTCCTTCTTTGTCAGAGTCAAGCAAGATAATAAATTCTTTCCCCCAGCCAATATATAAACTTATGAGGGTGTCAAGGTTTCCCGAGCCTGTGCTTGGTGCAATATTCAGTTTTGTTGCCTTGGATAAAATGACTTCTTGAAAATATGCTAATGTGTAAAAGTCGTTCTTGCCTTCCACCAAAACACAGTTTGGAAGTGACTCTAAATTACTCGGCGTGTAGTCAAGCACATCAAGGATTGGTTGAAAGTATGCTGTGTTGTGAGGATGGTTAATTACAAACTCTCTATATGGTTCAATAGAGATATTTGTCTTCTTAATGTTGTAAGTTTCAGGGTCTTCAAGCTTTAATCCTTCATTTTTTACAACATATGTGCTTTCAAGCCAATTGGGGTTTATCAAATGATGGCTGTGTGTTGTGTAAATGATTTTACTATCCTTAGTGAGGTTTTCAAAACTTTTCAAAAGTTGTTTCTGAGCTGATGAATGTAAGTTAGATGCAGGTTCATCAAAAAGATAAATGATATTTTGAGGTGTATTTTTTCTGAAGGGTCTAAATTGTGTAAAAAGTAAGAAGATAAAAAACCAACGAAAACCTAATGACCTTTCATTTATTTGATAAATCCCGTCTTGTGCTTCAATTTCAAATTCAAGGAATGGGAGCCCTCCCTCTGCATCGGTGTTATACTTAATAACAATTCTTGTGTCTTTGATTTCTCTTTTAAAAATTCTGTTCCACGCTTCAAATACCACATCGGTTACTTTTTTACTCATCTTTTGTAATAAACTATTTAAATTTCTCCTATCATTCGCATCGCCACTTTTTATTCTGTCAATAAGGTGAGTTTGTATGTTAGAACTGTTTTCAAGCGAATATAAGATGTCTTGAACCAGTTCAATGTAGAATTTTTCTTTCGCTGTTGATTCTTCCTTTGTCTCTAAATAAATTTTTGAAGGAAAATCAAAGAGAAAGTTTGGGAAATAAAGAATGCTTGGAATTAATCCCCTGCAAAGACTAGCTAAAGAAATGTTATCGTTCGGATAATTTGTTTCGCTAATGTTTATAAAATTATCTTCTTGATCTGTTTTAAGAACGCCGGAGAAACCAGACCATTTTGATTCGAGCTTTTGAAATTTTGAGTCCTTGAATTTATAGTCGCGATAGTATTTAATTGTGTCAACAGATTTTACTTTTCTGAAAGGTGTATTTTCCTTCGTATGTTCGTTTATCTTTTTTAAATCTGCCTTGTCAAGTTTAATGGAAACTTCAAGTGAAATTACCTCGTTGAAATTATCTCTTTTACTTATCGGGATTAGAATATTGTAATCTTTAATTGTCGCTCCAGGAAGTTCTAAGGCACTTAGACCTTTGTCGTTAGGGTTAAAAAAATTGATAGCTTCTAAAATAGTTGTTTTGCCACTCTCGTTTAGCCCAACTAAAGTGTAAATATTTGCATCAGGCGATTTGTCAAGGTTGACTGTTACGTCTTCTATTCCTTTAAAGTTTTTTATTTTAAATTCTGTAAATTTCATATAGTGTCTTTCATTTCTTATCGGTTAATGTGTGTACTGTCGTCATTGGGTTTCTTCTAACGTGTGAATTGCCGAAAGTACGAACATAATATAATTTTATACCTGAATATTGTTGCTGATTTTCAGTTTGTTAATATGTTTATGCAAGATAAACGACAAACGTTACTTAGTCACCAATTCCTCCTTCACCGTTTCATACT
The DNA here is from genome assembly GCA_015654695.1 of Chitinophagales bacterium. Taxonomy (GTDB): domain Bacteria; phylum Bacteroidota; class Bacteroidia; order Chitinophagales; family Chitinophagaceae; genus VBAT01. The sequence continues at coordinate 25,341 of JAATGJ010000075.1, forward strand.
ATTCTTTGCATCCTCGTAGGCTTTTACCATATAATGTTTGCCATCCGGCCAGAGTGTTTCGCCTTTGGTAAGCCAAGAAATACCAAAAGCCAGTACGGCCACTGTTTCTAATGTAAATATGATGGGGAACCCGCCTACTAATTTATTAAAAGGCTGGATCAAAAAATACATTGCTAAAATAAATACACAGGCAAGCATGGTCCATCCGCATATACGGAATACTATATTTCTTTTTTCCTTCGCCGTCATTTTGCCATCCCCCTTTTTCAAACTTGTTGCATCTGATTTGGGAAAGTATTTCAGAGAAATAATAGCTACTGCAATAAAAAAAAGCCCAGCAAAAAGAGCATGTGGTATATCTCCCCCAAAGTTGATAGCGGTATGAATGCTATTGGGATCTATTTCCCTTACGTCTGTATCCTTAATATCCGCCGCAGAAGCCATCGGACTAAAAGCTACGCCCAGCGCACAGATAGCCGCAATGGTCGTCAATGCCTTTTCTTTCCAGTTATAACCTTTGTAGGTAAAAAGAAACACACCCAGCACACTCATTAATACCACCAGGATATCACCGTTGCCTGTATAATAGTAATCACTGATGGAAGGTTTTACGAATTCGCCATTTGTCTTTTTTGTAAAAAACATGAGTACAAAAGGTAACAGCATACCACTGAAACCAATCAGATTTCGTAAGCTCATATAAGAAAAGACAAGGTTGTTGTCGTGTTCTTTGTCCCGGTCTGATTTTAGATCAGGGGGAACGGTGTTACTTAAGTTTGACATAGTTGGTGATGTTTAGAAGTGTTGTCTTCGTCTTCGGTCGTGTCCGGAATAAATAATCAGCCCCGATGCAGTCCCTGCGCGATGAAACTATAAATACTATTTACTCTCCAGCGCCTCCTTCACCCATTCTTCCAGCTTTCCTTCTTTATCTTTATCTATTACTTTGGGTAATAGTTTTTCTTTTTTTATATCACCGCCTAAATTGTAACAGGCAATTGCAGACTTTATACCTGCCACATTACATTTTATATTATCCTTGCTATAACTATTCTCTAAGCAATAACGTGCATAGCCAGCCATCCATACCATCAGCAGTTGCGGGTTTTTATCAAAGAGTTTCATAATGGGTTGCTGTACTTCTATAGTTACGTTGGGGCTGTTGGTGAGCCAGGCAAGCACCCAGGTATTTACTTTTGTTCTTTTATTCATATCGGTTCCAATGGCATTACTCTCCAGCCATTTGGCAGCGGCGATTACATCTTTTTCCGTATTTACAAACTCTTCTTTGGTAACTGGCAGGCTGGCGGGTACTTCAAACTCCTGCGCATGAACGATGACAGATAATTGCAACGAAACAAATAAAAAGGAAACTGCAAGAATGTTACGACCCGGGAGGGAAGGAGTGGCAAGTTGCATAGTTGGTTTGGGTTTAGTGGCTATCCAAGCTATGAAAGGTTTTTGAGAGATGCAAATAATATTGGCGTCCAGGTTTTTTCCGTAGTAATGAATGCCCCGCCATAGGCATAAGATGGAATTATTAATTAATTTAGATTCACCTTTAATCAAAAAATATCATGAACAAATTTCTATTAGCTGTACAGACGCTTACGTTTATCCTGTTATCATCTGCCCTGCAAGCGCAGGGTAACAAAGAAATTTCTCTATGGCCTGCCGGCGCTTCCGGTTCCGAAGGTAAAACCACAAAAGAAAAGGTAAGGATATCCGAAGGAGGCGACCATGTAGTATCGGGCATACATAACCCTTCCATCACACCTTACCTGCCCGCTAAAGAAATAAATACAGGCGCAGCCATCATCATTGCTCCCGGCGGCGGGCATCGTGAATTATGGATAGATCATGAAGGATATAATCCTGCCCGGTGGTTTCGTGAAAGAGGTATCGCCGCTTTTGTGGTGAAAGACCGTGTGGCCAAAGAAGATAGTTCTGTATATACGGTGGCTGATCATGAACTGGCAGATATGCAACGTGCTATCCGCTTAGTTAAAAGCAAGGCGAAAGAATGGGGGATTGATACTGCCAGGATAGGAGTCATGGGTTTTTCTGCAGGGGGCGAAGTAGCTGGCCTGGCTGCTATGCATTTTGATAATGGTAAACCAGCCGATGCTGATGTCATTGAACGGCAATCATCACATCCCGCTTTCCAGGCGTTGATTTATCCCGGTAATGCTGCCCGGTTAACCGTGTCAAAAAATTCTCCACCTATATTTATTGTATGCGGCTACAATGACAGGGCGGATATTTCAAAAGGAATGGCCGCCTTATACCTTAAATACAAGGAAGAGGATGTACCTGCAGAGTTGCATATTTACAGCAAAGCGGGACATGGTTTTGGAATGCGGGTATCTAATAGCGGTGCAGTGGCAGGCTGGCCTTTGCGGTTAGCAGAGTGGTTAGCAGATATTGGGATGGTGAAAACTAAGTGAGTAAACCCTTTGATAGTATTCGAATATTATTCAACCCATTAGTTTTTTAAGTGTTTCAGCATTGGGCAAAGCATTTTTAAATTGCTTTGGTAATTGATGACTGGTTTTATAAGTAGCCACTCCCAGTGGTTTAGTCATATCCCTGAAAGAAAACTCAACGATCTTATTGTTTTTCTCTTTACACAAAATAATGCCGATGGCCGGCAGCTCGTGAGGTTGTTTGATGTATTCATCCAAGGCTGTAAGATAGAAGTTCATTTTGCCGGCATACTCCGGTTTAAACCTTCCTTTTTTCAGATCAAAGGCCACAAGGCATTGTAATTTTCTGTTGAAGAACAGGAGGTCTGTAAAGAATTCTTCTCCTGCAACCAGTAAGCGGTATTGACTGGAGATAAAAGCAAAATCCGTTCCCAGCGACAGCAGGAATTTTTTAATATTGCGCACTATTTCATTTTCAATTACCCTTTCATCTTCTTCACCCGGAGTTTCAATATTTATAAAGTCAAGGAGGTATTCGTCTTTAAAACTTTGCAGCGCCTTTGATCTTAAATTTTCATTGGTAATGGCTATTGAAAAATTATTGGGCAGCGTGCCTTTTTTCCTGAATAATTTATTTTTAAGGTGGTGTTTTAAAGTAGTAACAGACCAAAATTCAGTAGCCATTCCTGCAATATAAAACTGCCGTTCTTCCATTGTTTTCGTTTTGGCTAATAGCTCTGCATGATGCGTAAAACTTACTGAAAGAAATGCGGAGATAAATTGGTCCGTCAGTGACGGACTAATTTGATCAGTTGCCATTTGGTTAATTATTAATTTACCCGAGCCGTAATTTTTTTTACCCTTCTTTTGTAATTGGGCCGTTGGCGACGGTCTAATTGCAGACTTGCCCGCTCCCGGTTTGTCTTTAACCCTTTTTTGTAATTGGTCCGTCGGTGACGGACTAATTGTAAAACAGGTGTTCCATTCCCGGTAAAAGGTTCTCATTCGTTTAATATTAGTAGCTGAAAAGCCTTTTAAACCGGGGAGTTCTTTTTGCAAATCATTGGAAAGTTGGTCCAATATTTTGTCACCCCATTTTCCCTGTTTTGCTTTTTCATCAATTAATTTTCCAACATTAAAATACAAAGCCAGCAGTTCGCGGTTTGCCAAAGCAGCGGCCCTGTACCTGCTTGCAAGTATGGCAGACTTCAGGTGTTTTATAGTTTCGGTGTAAGCTTTTATTTTCATGTCAGTCATTCTTTAACCACTCATTGGAAAATAATTTTCGGCCTTTATTATGATTGTTTTATCACGATAGTTTTCTATTACACTACCGCTACAACTTCACCCACTGCCGGCAGTCGCGGCAAGGGGTTTTCCGGCATTAATACAAATACACGATTTAATGTTTGGATTCGCGGAATTGATTGGCATGGTTTGATAGTTTGGTTTAATGGTATTGCTGTAATGAATTATGTTGATAACATCATCAACATAATATGGTGCGCAGCTATAACAGGGGCTGATAAATTATCAGAATTTTTTTCTTTTGCGTTTATGCGGGTCGCATAGTAAAAGTAATCCGTGGAAGAAAGGTTCGCAAAGTTCATTGTTGATAAGGATTTATGGCTATGTCCAAGCTATGAAAGGTTTTTGAGAAGGTCAAAAAAAAGTAGGAGTGATGGTATAGGGAAAGTTTCCGGTCATCCTGAATCAAGTGCAGGACACGAGTCCGGGATGATAGCGTGGATTTTTTATTGCATTGAAAATGTCGAAAACGGAAAAGTTTCTAATAGTGTCTTTCTCAAACAGCCAGTTTCATCTCCCGGTATATAGCTATATCAATTAAACAAAACCAAAGAAGGAAAAACAGGAAAGTTATTTTTTGAATTACGGGCAGGTAATACATGAAATGACCGGTATGATATACATAATTGTTTACGATAACCAGCAGAATACAAAACAAACCCAGGACAAATAGTTTATAAGAATGAATTTTGTATAAACCCATGATAGTTACAAACAGGGCGATCACGCCAAAAAATCCTGATACATTGATCACTGTATCGTGGTAAGCTGTTGAAAGGAATAAAGGTATAACCATCGAGATCATACCCGAAAAGCGGATAGTATGGTGGTTGTATTTGTCAGCGCTGAAAAGCTTTGGAACATGAAACCAAAAAAGAAAAACAGACGCACACAGAACGGCCATAGCTATCATAGCAACAGGTCTTGCTTTGTTGCGGTCGCCATTTTTCGCATGTTCGCCCAGCAGGTCACACCAGTAATTTGTGAGTATATTAAAACCCTTTTCATGGTTATCCGTATCCGAACCTCCGGGATATACCAGGGCGGCAACTATGTACAGAAGTATAAAAAGACAGATGCCAAAGGAAGGCGCCAGTATCCATATATTATTTGCGCTATTTGGTTTCCGGGTTGTCAATAGACAGGGGTTATAAAAAACAATGAGAGTACAAATAAAGATATACTGGCGGACAATCTGCTGTTAATTCTTATCTTAACGGGTATTCAATAATTATATTTAAATAAAGACTATGGCTGCGACTGCAACAAAAAAGAGGTCAAAAGATATTTTACACAGGATGCATCTCAAGCACCGTATCTTCATCAGCCTGTTTATCGCCCTGCTTGCTTTTTTGCTGGTCTTCCAAACCAACCTTGACCGCCTGGTAATGGCTATGATCGTATGGAATGCCTTTGCCTTTTCATTCATCGGCACCAGTTGGCTCGTTTTCTTTACCCGTACCTCGGCACAGATGAGGGTGCGGGCCCGGCAGGAAGACGGAAACCGGGTTTTTGTGTTTACGGTTATTTTAATTTCTTCTTTCGCCAGCATGTTCGCTGTATTGCTGCTTGTACTTTCTAAAGATGCGGGAGGCACACCCAGGATCATTTATGTACCGGTAGCTGTTGCCACCATGTTATTTTCCTGGATCATGGTGCATACCACATTTTGTTTTCACTATGCACACCTGTATTATGATGATGCGGAGGAAGACACTGAAATATTTGCGGGCGGATTGGATTTCCCCAATGAGAAAAGGCCCGACTATATGGATTTTGTTTATTTCTCTTTTGGTGTGGGTATGTCTTTCCAGGTGTCTGACGTGGATATTACCTCAAGAACTATCAGGCGGCTGGTGCTGTTACATGGTTTACTGGCATTCGGGCTTAATACGTTTGTAGTAGCGCTTACAATTAACCTGATCGCGGGATTAAAACATTAAGATCAGGCAGCCTGCTTCTGGTTACTGAAAGCAAATGCCAGGGTGATGCCGCTTAGTTTATTATTAATGACAGTAACACATCCGCCTATTTTTTCTGTCATGCTCTGTACCTGGCGCAGGCTGTTAGAGATAGCCCAGTTCTGCCGGGAATCATTGGTATTAATATTCAGCCAGGTGGTGTTGCCGGATAAATTTGCTGAAACATGGATACAGTTGTCCTTTGTATATACTATCGTAGTGCTAAGCAATCGCCTTATTACGTCAGCAATGATATTTTTCTCATTGTTAACAAGCACTCCGTTTTCAACATCATTTACAATAAAGCATTTTTGTTGCAGGGTTCTGGGTAATATGCCAATCATTACCTGGTTGACAAGCTGGCGCAGGGGTATGGAGCTGTTCGATTCCTTTGGATAGGCGGTTTTCAATGGAGTTCCCGTAAAAAGGGATTGTAAAAGGGATAAGATTCTTTTCATGATGCTGTGTATGGATTTCATTGTACAAAGCAACCATAGCTGCTACATGAAAAAAATAGAGCATTCGTTCAATTTTTTGTCATAGCCGTTTCTTCAATCGTGTAGAATAGCTTCTACCATCGAGTAAAAACCCGCTGCTAAGAAAAGGGGAGCATATTTATAATGCGCTGAGGGTAAGCGAAATTAATAACCCTTTTTCCAGATACTGGTTCTTTACAGTTTATGTATGCCCCGATTGTATTAGCCCGGGAGAAAGATACAGGGCTTGCCGGGGACCGGCTAAATTCGCCTTTAAAGCTCAATAAGGGTTCAGAACTGCCGTCACAAACCTTATTTTTACGGGCAGCAACCAATCAAGGCTGGATTTACTGGGCCTTTGGACAAATCGCTAAAAAATTCTCTTACAGGCACTCCTGTTTCTCCAATGTTTCCCCTACCTTTGCCTCCCGAATTTTCGGGACTAAATATTCGACTATTATGGCTAGAGTATGTCAGGTTACAGGTAAGGTTCCGGTGGGTGGACACAAGGTTTCCCACTCCAATATTAAGACAAGGCGTCGCTTTCTGCCTAACCTGCAGAAAAAACGTTTTTACCTCGCCGAAGAAGATAAATGGATCACCCTGAAATTGACAACGGATGCTATCCGCACTATCAATAAAAGAGGTCTGTTCAATGTGGTAAAAGAGCTGAGAGCGCAAGGACAAAAATTATAAATGTGCTGCTTCACGCCGTTGGCGGAAGAAGTTATGCTGATCCGCAAATATTCATGAGCACGGCAGCATATTATCAAATCATCAAAATAAGAAAATGGCAAAGAAAGGAAGTCGGGTACAGGTAATACTGGAATGTACCGAGCACAAAACAAGCGGTAAACCCGGTACGAGCCGTTATATTACGGTTAAAAACAAAAAGAACGACCCGGAAAGAATGGAGTTGAAAAAATTCAACCCGATCTTAAAGAAGATGACTCTTCATAAAGAAATTAAGTAAATGGGTTGTCCAAGCTGGTTAGCGGATAGGCTAATTGGCTGTTTTCATTAGTATATTATCACAACTTGTCCCGCCGAAGGCGTGGATAGCAAATTAAAATATCATGGCAAAAGCAGCTAAAACCGCGATCAAGAAAGACCCTAAACAGGCAGCAGAAGCAAAGAACTACACGAAAGTGATCAAAGCTGTGCGCAGCCCTAAATCAGGAGCTTATACCTTCAAAGAACAAATTATCCATAAGGATAAGGTAAAAGAATTCCTGGCTCAGAAATAATACACCCTCTCGTCCCCCTGAAGACGATAATCTGGTATTTAAGCTGTCACGATATTTGTCGGGCAGCTTTTTAGTTTACACCTGCCTCTTAAAAGGTGAACTTAAATTTGAACTTCCTGTTAGTATATTGCAGCTTCTAATTCGGGCATTGTTCTTTAATCATAATTTTTAATCTACACACTTTGCAAAAATCAGTGTGTTTAAAATCATCTTTTAGGGATTAGAGGTATGGGATTATTCAACAAACTGTTTGGTAAAAAAGAGAAAGAAAGCCTGGACCAGGGTTTGCAAAAAACCAAGGAAGGTTTCTTTGCTAAGATCACCAAGGCAATAGCTGGCAAAAGCACGGTGGACGAAGAAGTATTAGACCAACTGGAAGAAGCATTGGTGGGCGCTGATGTGGGAATAGAGACTACAGTTAAAATTATTGAACGTATAGAAAAAAGAGTATCGAAGGAAAAATACATGGGTTCTTCCGAACTCAATAAAATATTACAGCAGGAAATCGAGGCTATACTGGCCGATGCGGAAGAGTCTAATAGTTATGCTTTTGATTCTGATTTGCCAAAGAAGCCATATATCATACTGGTAGTAGGAGTAAACGGAGTAGGTAAGACAACGACCATTGGTAAACTCGCTTACAATTTTAAGAAAGCGGGAAAGAATGTTTTGCTTGGCGCTGCTGATACTTTCCGGGCTGCCGCGGTTGACCAGCTTACTATATGGAGTGAAAGAGCCGGTGTGCCGATCGTAAAGCAGGATATGGGTTCCGATCCCGCCGCTGTCGCTTTTGATACAGTGCAGAGCGCCGTGGCTAAACAAAGCGATGTCGTATTAATAGATACGGCGGGCCGATTACACAATAAAGCCCACCTGATGGAAGAGCTTAGCAAGATCAAAAGAGTGGTACAAAAAGTAATACCGGATGCGCCGCATGAAGTATTATTGGTACTGGATGGTTCAACAGGGCAGAATGCGCTGGAACAGGCTAAACAATTTACCGCAGCAACGGATGTCACAGCATTGGCCATTACAAAATTAGACGGAACTGCAAAAGGCGGTGTTGTACTGGCGATCGCCAATCAATTCAAAATACCGGTCAAGTTTATTGGTGTAGGTGAAAAGATGGAAGACCTGCTGGTATTTGACAAGCATGAGTTCGTAGATAGTTTATTTAACCTGGATAAAAAATAGAAATGGTACATGACCTGGAAAAAATTATTCCTGAATTTTATAGCTATTTCTATAATTGTCGTCATGATATTAACTATCGGGCCATGGTTCTCCAAAAAACAGGATGAAAAATACCGGAGAAAAATAGATCAAAGGGGAGTAGAGGTAAGAGGGATAATTACCGGCAAGAGGCAATTTAAAGGAAGAGAAATACACTTCAGGTATAACTATAATGGCAAAAATTTTACAAATTACGAGGACAGCAAATTCTATTACCATTTAGAAGCAGGAGATTCAGTGATTATAAAAATCGATCAAGATACTCCCGGGAATTCTTATATAGTCGGCAATTAAATTGATCTTATTCCAGCTTCTCTATCTCAGCTTTTTTTTCATAGCTATAATAACTGCTGTAAAAAATAAAAATGGCCATGGTTAAGCAAACCAAAGCGATCATCCATTTCCAGGATGATAAACTGAAAAATATCAATACCACCCATAACCCGAAAACCAATTGAAGAAATGATTCCATCGAAAAGTCTTCTGTATATAAAAGGCAGTGCAGCAATAATAAGACAGATGGACCGGCCAGTATCATCCATGTATATTCCTCAATAGCATGCTGGTGCGTGGCGATTCCCTTCAACGCCCAAAACTCGGGAATCAATAGAATGAAGTAAACAATAAAAAGGGATACAATAGTTTGTACGGATTTTACAGGAAGGTTCCTGTAAAATGCCAGTCGCTTTTCAGTGAAATGATGATTTTTATATACCAGCAGGCAATGCCCGGCTAATGAACTGATATAATACAACCATAATATCCTGTCATCAAAATAATCTTTTTCAAGGCGCGTGAGGCTATACAATCCAAAAAAGGTCAGCAGTTTGGTGACCAGCAGCGCCAGGAACTGTTCATTAAAAACATAGCGCAGTAAAATAAAAGAAAATTTTGCCGGGAACTTTATTCTAAGCCAGGCCGGGAACAATGAAAACGTTTTTCCTTTTTCCAGGATAATAATGAAAAGAAACAGGGATAAAAAGCTAAGGAGTAAAATAGTTATTAGCACATATAAGCCCTGAGTAAGACGATTCTCCCTTATGGCAATAATAAAAATAAGGAAACCATATATCCAGACCGGTAAGAAAAGAATGGTTTGCAGGTAAGCCAGCGCCATACATCTTTTCTTCAGCGGAACAGATAAGAATTGCAATAAAAAACTATAAGCGTCTTTTTTTATGCAGGCAAAAAAGAAGTGGGCGGTTTTAAAAGCATACATCAACCAAACCCCGGCTGCTATCCAAAAGAAAAGATAAGATGATAAAATACTTTCCATAACGCTGTAATGGAAAATGAGTGCATCGGTCAACGATGGCTGTGTGCCAAAAAGCAGGAAAAAACAAAAAAGGAAAAGCCCTGCGTTTTGACGGTAGTAGGGTGCCGCTACTGATTTTTGCAATATGGAAAAAAGAGGTTTCATGCTAGCGTGCAATCTGTTTTAATTCTTTGTCCTTTATCAAAAAAATGGCATCGAACGGAATCGAAGAAGTTTCAATATCATGATGGGAGGTAAGTAGAAAAGAGGTGCCTGATTTATATTTTTGATTAATGAGCCTGCAGAGTGATTCCTGTGTGGCTGTGTCCAATGTTGTTAAAGGTTCATCCAGTAATATCCATTCAGGCTGTCCTATAAAGGCCAGTAATAAGGAAAGTTTTTTCAGCATACCACTGGAATAACTTCCGGTTGGATTGTTTAAATAGTTATCAATGCCCAGTATTTCCTTCAGTTCTGTTATTTGTTGTTCAGCTCCTTTTTTTATGGAGCAAACAAAACGGGTAAGCTCTTCTCCTGTCAGAAATGCCGGGAACTGCGGTTCGGCTTCCGCGTGATTTACCAGGTAGCGGTAATTAACAGGATTCTTTTTCAGGGAGACGGTATTGTTTACTATAATATCCCCTTTAAATGGCAGTAAACCGGCTATTGTCTTCAAAAGGGTTGACTTGCCGGCTCCATTGCTGCCTTTTAGCCAGTAAGTACCTCCTTGTAATTCCAGTTCAGGAATTGTAAAAACAAGATGATTGCTGTACGATTTGGAGATATTTTTCAGGGATAACATGAGTTGTCAAATATCAATATTTTTGGGAATAGGGTTGCCAACCTTTACTGTTTTTGGCTATTTACTGAACAATTGTAAAGGTTGGCAACCGTTCGCAAAAATCAGTGATAACGGGTTACCTTTGCCCGATAATTTATGAAGACAAGAACACTTAAAAAGGATAAGGTTAATATCATCACTCTCGGGTGCAGCAAGAATATGGTGGATAGCGAAGTGCTGAGCGGCCAGTTGCTCGCCAATGATATTGATGTGGTGCATGAGAATAAAAAACTGGATCACAATATAGTGGTGGTGAACACCTGCGGATTTATAGAAAAAGCAAAAGAAGAAAGCATTAATACGATCCTTGACCAGGTGGAATTAAAAAGAAGGGGCAAAATTGATAAGGTATATGTAACAGGGTGCCTAAGCGAACGCTATAAAAGCAACCTTGAAACAGAAATACCTGAGGTGGACGCTTATTTTGGCACGATGGAATTGCCGCTGATATTAAAACAGTTTGAAGCGGATTATAAAATGGAATTGCTGGGCGAACGTTTACTGGCTACACCGAGGCATTATGCATACATGAAAATATCTGAAGGCTGCAACCGTACCTGTTCTTTTTGCGCTATTCCATTAATGCGGGGCCAGCATGTCAGCAAACCGATAGAAGAATTGGTGAAAGAAGCGGAAGGTTTAGTGAAGAAAGGAGTAAGAGAAGTCATGCTTATTGCACAGGAGCTTACCTATTACGGCCTGGATATTTATAAAAAAAGAATGTTGCCTGATCTTTTGCACCGCCTCGCTGATGTAAAAGGTTTGGAGTGGATACGATTGCATTATGCATACCCGTCTAAATTCCCGTTGGAGATACTGGATGTAATGCGTGAGCGGGATAATATCTGCAACTATCTTGATATGCCATTGCAACATGCCGCCAACAATATGCTAAAAGCCATGAAGCGACAGATCACAAGAGAAGAAATGGAAGAACTAATAGTTGCTATCCGTGAAAAAGTACCGGGGATTTGTTTGCGTACCACTTTGATAGCGGGCTTTCCCGGCGAAACATTGGATGATATTGAAGAGCTGAAATTATTTTTACAGCAACAGCGCTTTGACAGGGTGGGCATTTTCACTTATTCCCATGAAGAAGGCACGAGTGGTTATGCACTGACGGATGATGTGCCGCAGGAGGAAAAAGACAGGAGGGCGCAGGAAGTAATGGAAGTGCAGCAGGAAATTTCTTTTGAAAAAAACCAGGAGAAAATCGGGAAGATATTTAAAGTCCTTATTGATAAAAAAGAAGCGGGCCGTTACTTAGGCCGTACTGAATTTGACAGCGTGGAAGTGGACAATGAAGTGGTCATTCATGCTGCAAAAAAATTACCTGTGGGTGAATTCGTAAATGTAAGAATTACCAAAGCGTATGATTATGACCTGGAAGGAGAAGTTGAATAAAGGTTTCCCTTTTCCGAAAAAGTACGACGGATAATTTGAACAAGAAAAAAAATGTTCAGCCATTCTTTCATAGTTATTTAATGCACTGGATATCTTCAAAACCAGGGGTGCCATTTTTACGAAATGACTTTTTTGCTATCAATGCCCTGCGAAGTATAAAAAACAACCCAAATCATTATCTTAGGCCAAAGTATTTTCGATGACTGATGATAAATACATTTTCCTGAATCGTGATCTTAGTTGGCTCAGTTTTAATCATCGTGTATTAATGGAAGCCGCAGATGAAACTGTTCCCCTGTACAGCCGGATTTCATTTCTGTCTATCTTTTCTTCCAATCTTGATGAGTTTTTCCGGGTCAGGATGCCCGCAATATTTGCTTTTAGCGGAATTACATTAAAAAAAATAGCCATCGCTGACGAATACCCCATGGACCTGGTACAGCAGGTGCAAAGTACCATATACAAACAATTGGAAGAGTATGGCCAGATTCTTACGGCGCATATTTTACCGGCGTTGAAAAAGGAACATATTTGTTTATATTACGGCCAGGCCATTCACCCGGCACATGATGAAGCCATCCGGGAATATTTTTTATCCCGCGTATTATCTTTTCTGCAGCCGGTCATGCTGAGAAAAGAAAACCAGGCTCATGTTTTTTTAGAAAATAATGCACTGTATTTTATCGTGAGTATGGAAGCGGCTGATCAGCCAGGTAAAAAAGTAATAGCCTTACTCAACATCCCGTCAGATCATTTGCCGCGTTTTCTTGAATTACCTGTAATAAATGAAGAGTATCACATTCTTTTTCTTGATGATGTGGTACGTGAGAACTTAAGCGGGGTTTTTCCGGGCTTCACTATACGAGGCGCCTACGGCATAAAAATGACACGTAATGCGGAAATGAATATTGAAGATGAATTTACCGGCGATATAGCAGACAAGATAGAAAAGCAATTAGAGAAGAGAGATGATGGGCATGCCACCCGTTTATTGGTTGATAAAGCTATACCACAGGATATAAAACACTTTGTTCAAAAATATTTTAATTTGCATGCGCAGGAGATGGCGGAAGGCGGCCGCTATCATAACCTGAAAGATCTTAGCCACCTGCCTGATCCAACAAAGGGTAAACTTGCTTTTCCAAAATGGTCTGCCGCGCCCCATCACGGTTTTAGTAATCAGCGTTCCATTTTTCACAGTATTGAGGAAAGGGAACAGTTGCTGCACCTGCCTTATCATTCGTATAATTATATCCTCCGATTTTTTAATGAAGCAGCCATTAATCCTACGGTAAAAGAAATTTATGTAACACTGTACCGGGTAGCGGCTGATTCACATATAGTGAATGCACTGATCAGCGCCGCCAAAAATGGTAAGAAGATAACCGTGTTCGTAGAACTGAAAGCAAGGTTTGATGAAGCCAATAACCTGAAATGGAGTAAGAAGATGAAAGCCGCGGGTATTAAAATTATCAACAGCATACCTGGCCTGAAAGTGCATGCCAAAGTAGCCCTGGTAAAACGATGGGAGAATAAAAAATGGAAAGATTATTCTTTTATGGCTACAGGAAACTTCAATGAGACTACAGGGCGTTTTTATACTGATCATGTTTTTTTTACTTCCAACCCTGGGTTTAGCCTGGAACTGGAAATGTTATTTACCTATCTGCAATCACGGATACAGCCTGTTGATTATGGCCACATAGAATTCAATCACCTGCTGGTATCCCAATTCAATATGATAAAGCGTTTCAATAAGCTAATAGATAATGAAATCAAAAATGCGGAGAAAGGTTTGCCTTCCGGGATTATTATCAAACTGAATAACCTGCAGGAGCGGGGTATGATAACCCGGCTATACAACGCCAGCCAATCAGGCGTAACTGTGCAACTGCTTGTTCGTAGTATCTGTTGCCTTGCACCGGGTGTAGTAAAGCAAAGCGAGAATATTACCGTGCGCCGTATAGTTGACCGCTATCTGGAACATGCCAGGATATTTATATTTCATAATAACGGTGAACCGTTATACTTTATGGGCAGTGCTGACTGGATGAACCGCAACCTGCACAGCCGCATTGAAGTGGTGTTTCCCGTATATGATAAAAAATTACAGGATGAACTTGGCCACATACTGCAATTGCAGTTGAGTGATAATTGTAAAGCAGTTCATGTAAATGAACAATTAATCAACGAACGGGTTCCGGTCAATGACAAAGCCGCCTTAGCGGCGCAGCAAAGCATCTATGAATATATAAAAGGAATGGAATACTGAAATGACCCGCAGTTACCTGATTATTCATTTTAGATACGCATTCGGAACATTTCCCGGGGTATAATCAATCCCGTAAGCATGGTTCAATAAAACAGTTACCACTTTCGAAATGGTCACTTCGTTTCTATGCATCTGCGGAAGTAATCCCATCATAGCATAACTAACCGGGTTAACCGAAGGTATCAGTGTTTCCCATTCATAGCCTTTGCCCCATATCAATCCGCGAACTGTTATTGCCAGGTCAGCGGCATGGGAGAGCAGGAAGTTCATCATCTCCGCGGACTGATCAGAATTTTGATTAACGGTATGGAAAATAGCTGTCTGTCCGCCAAATCCATTTTCATCCATACCAGCCTTTGCATTGATAGCGGCTCCGTGTTTTACCAATACTTCAGCGCAGGCTGCATGATTAAATTCGGCGCAGATATGCAGGAGTGGAGCTTCATATAATGGAGTATAGGCGCAGCGCAGCGTATATTTTTTGACAACAGCTTTGGGATCGTGGGTTAATAGCCGGTCAAGTGTATCAGCATCATTTAGCAGCACGGAAAGCAGTACTTCATCATCCAACTTCAAGCCGTGATCAACAAAGACCTTTACACAATCTTTGAAGCGGGAGGTCCTTGTATATTCACTGGTCAGTTCGTAAATAAGCGGCTCATTTCTATAAAGATCATTGGGGCTTATACCGTGGGCAAAACAATCTTTTATCCCGTCAACAGCATGAAGTTCGATCTGTTCAATAAGTTTATGAAGATAGTTCATGGTTATCCCGTTCGTAATTAAACCAGGTCCTGCATAATAAAGATGGCATTGTTATTCAGGTCGTAAAAACCAAATTCGCTGGTGTACCAGGCAGTCCTGGGGATAAGTTTTCCAGCGGAAACTGTACCTCTTTCGACAAATTCATCAAATACAATTTTTACATCATTGACTGATATCCTGATCACCGATCCGCCCAGCAAAGGATCATCTTCTGTATCCGCATGCCATTGTAAATGGATAGATTGGCCATCGCGGTGAAGTACTGCATACATGGTATCCGCAAACACAGGTTCAAATCCTGTTTTGTCTTTATACCATGCCACATCCCTGGCCAGGTCTGATGATGGTAAGACTGGAATGATCTGTTGAAAACTCATGAGCTCCGGCTTTCTTAGTATCCGAAGTTAGTAAGAATTATGTACAGAAATTTTTAGCTATGGAAGGACACATAGCCCGGCATAACCGGCCATCCTGCCTGCAAAATAGCGGGATCCGCTGTTTTTATTGGTAAAAGGAAACATTGAATCACCTCAATCGTGCATATTGAGAAAAACCATTTTATTGCTTATGGTATAACTGATATCAACGGTCATCTCAACCGGGCCGGCTGTGCCGAAGTAGGATATCCTGATCTCGGATTGCGAAGGCAGGGTTTTAATGCAATCAAAACAAAGGACGGTGGCGCCGGTGCCGCATTGCTGCCTGATGATACTGACCAATTTGTTTAGGTTTTGCTCAGAATAGGTTTGTGAAGGAAGGCTGCTGATGAATTTAGTGATGACTGACTTTACTTCTTCTTTGTTAGCCGTGGTAATACCATTTTGTAAACGCTGGCAATCAGCCTGGTCTATCTTTTCTTTTTTACAGGCAGCCAGTATAAGAAGCCCGGCCATAGTAAAGAATAAAATGTTCTTTTTTCGCATCATTTTATTTTGACTGACAACCCGTATTAGGAAAACGTTGCCTGGCCTATGAAGATTTAGAAAAGAGAATCTGCCGCCATGTAAAGGTCAGCAAACAATAACTAAATATTATATTTTACAGCGGGCTTCTTTATGATGACTTCCGGCTACCGTTCTTATTATTGTGTGTTAGGAATTCTTTGCTGAAATGCTTGCCTGCAAATGGCCCCTGTTTCTTTTATGCCAAAATGGTCACAAGTCATCTTCAGCCATAGAAACATAATCCGGGGCATTATTTATTTTCTGTCGTAAAAGTAAGTTCAATTGTGCTGCATGATGTTGAACATGCCGCAAGTTGTAAAATAAGATATCCAGAACTGAATACTTTAGTGCGTCAGAACCCGATAATGCAAGATACATGGGTCCGGACTTATCTATCCAGGGGGCATTTAATTTTTCCTCTGTCAGTCCGGCAATTAACTTACGGAGTTTTTCCCGGCTTAATTGCATGTAATCAATCAGTTCTTGTTTACTATAAATTCTGTCAGGTACTACATCGTCTATTGCTTTTTTTGGTATATGGGCTGGTTCTGTAAGGGTGAAGGGTAGTGGTACAGAAAAGTTTTTAGGAGGAATTGTCAGGTAATAATCCAGGAATACCAGGCAATGATAGGCGTTATAAAAAAACTTTTTGTCGGTATTCCAGTACTCTTCCGGCCATAGGGTTATTGCATTTTTAAGCATGTCAATACTTGCTGCGAAATGTTTCCACAAACTTTGTTTTAAGGAATTAATCATGTTTTTGCATTATGTGTTGGAAAAGTGGAGGAATAATTTTTTACTCATTTACTTTGAAATGCAAAGTACTTTGTGTACGTTTGTAATACAAAATAAACAACAACCATTTATGATTAAACAGAACAAAAGACTTACCGGTATTCTGCTCACAGTAGCGCTTCTCTTGCTCATACCATTAATAGCAATGCTGTTCACAGATGAAGTGAAATGGACTCTATCCGATTTTGTTGTCGCTGGTGTCCTGCTTTTCGGCACTGGTCTCCTCTGCGAGCTTGTAATGAGGAAGGTCAGCAAAACCGGGCACCGCATCGCCATTTGCGTAACTCTCCTGGCAGTGCTCCTCCTAGTTTGGTTAGAACTGGCCGTCGGCATCTTTGGGACACCGTTCGGCGGGCAGTAGACAGTAAAATCATGAAAAGACGACATAGGACATCAAACATAGTGATGCCAAAGTTTCTGTAATGAGATTTCCTGTATGTTTTCAGCAGCTACATCTTAGTTTAAGACCGGCGGCGAATACAATTCGACGCCACGTCTTAATACCAAACTGTTGTGTGCAGCATTACTGATTTTCGTACCACTCTAAAATATAATCGGCTACCTTTTCCCAACCTGGTTCCCCGCAAAGGAAATGACTTTTGCCGTCAAATATCTTTACATCCACGCGACTATTTGCATCCTTATACCTCCCGGCTATTGTTTGTGTAAGATTGGTTGGAAAAATATGATCGCTGCCACCACCCACAAACAAAATGGGTGCGTGGGGTTTTTTAAAATCTATATTTGAAAAAGAATTTAAAACTAATTGACGACTGACCTTATAGCTTTCAGGTACGGCGAATTTTTCAAAAGCTTTTTCTTTCTCTGCAGCGGGTATGGTATTGAAGAATGCATAATCGTACCATTTACGGCTACCCATGAAATATTTTTTAAAAGAAAAAAATCCAAAGGCCGGTAACACAGTTTTAAGTGTTTGAAACGGTGGAAAAACATTTTTCGGTGGCGCTCCATCAATGCTTACTCCGGCTGCCGCTTTTCCCATTTCTACCAGTTTCAGCGCCGCCATTCCTGCCATGGAGTGGCCAATAATCAATGGCTTTTCAGGTAAGGAATCTATCAGTTGAGCGATATTGTTGACAACATCAATGAACCCCGTTTTAATAAGGTCAGGATGAACTTTTGCTCTCAGCTCAGCAGGATCACCTTCGTGCCCCGGGTTTGCAGGTGTATAAACTTTATAGCCTTTTTGTTCATAGTGGCTTTTCCATTCTGCCCAGCTGCTGTTGTTCACAAAATTTCCGTGAATCAGTACGATGGTTTTTGATTTTGTCATAATTATTTATGTTTTGAGGTGGAAACCAAATGTAATTAATTTTCAACCTGAAGGAACAAATCACCGTAACAAGTAATGAAAAAATTTCAGACCCTTCCTTTTCAGCAAACTAAGCACCCATTCTTTTTTCACTGTGTTTGAGGTTTTATTTTTCGGCTATGGATGTTTAATATGCCAACCGCCAAATGGTTTTACTGTTGCACAGTTTGGTCCTCCATCTCTACCAGTTCCGGGAACACTAGCCTGCAATATTGAATTGCCAGATAATGAATCAATGTCTTTCCAGGTAATTCCTGTTAAAGGGATTTTAAGTCGTCTAGACCAAATTGTATCAGATTGGTCTGCATATGTACCGATATCAATATACACAAACTTATTATCTGCGGGACCCTGAACAAAACTGCCCGACAATTTGGGAATCTTTTCTTTTGCTTTATCCCCCTTTACTTTAATCGAAAACGTAAAAGATAAATCGTTGGATGTAGAAATTTGTTTTTGAACTGTTTCGTAATTGTTGCCAGCTCCCTTTTGCAAGCCAAAGACTACTTCTGGCGTGGGCCTGATAAGAATGATTTGAAGTGTTATTTCTGATTCCAGCAAAGTCAGCAATGTTTAATTAAGTTTCCTGGTGTTTCATTTAATGGCGAATAAAGCTTGTATTCGCGTCACATCTTGTTCCAAATTTAATTCATTTTCAATCTGAAAAAGAACAAATCAACGTAACAAATAGTGGAAAATATCAGACCCTTCCTTCTAAAAGGCTAAGCACCCATTCTTTTTTTCGCTGTGCCAGCGGCACTTTCAGGTTGTCTTCAAGGATGAGTGAACCACCGTCCGATTTATCAAAGCGGATGATCTTGGAGGGATTGACAAGGTAGCTATGGTGTGTGCGGATAAAACCCAATGGCTCCAGCATATTTTCATACTCCTTCAGGTTTTTTGACACCATTACCGGCGGCCTGTTTTGTAAAAAGAATTTGGTATAAGTGCCTTCCGCCAGGCAATAAAGGATATCGCATACTTTGACAAAATAGATATTGTCAATGTCTTTGAGTACGATCCTTTTTTCATGCTCATGCTTGTCGCTTAGCTGGTGCAGCAAAAATTCTATTTGACGGCTAAGGTCTTTGCCCTGAATATTACGAATTGCTTTTTGTATGCTTTTTTGCAGGGCATCCGGATCAACCGGTTTTAATAAATAATCAATGGCGCTGAACTGGAATGCTTCAATAGCGTATTTATTATGCGCCGTTACGAATATCAGTTGAAAGGAAGGATGGGATAGCTGTTTCATCATATCGAAACCGCTGCCATCATCCATTTCTACATCCAGTAAAACAATATCCGGCTGAAAAGTTTTTATTTTTTGTAAACCTGATTGAACACCGTCTGCTTCTTCAATAACCGTTATCTCAGGACAAAATGCCTGTAACAACACCCTGATGGCTGTGCGAATATTAGGTTCATTATCTATAACGAGCAGTTTCATGTGTTTTTGGTTTCCTAAGATATAGTTTGTTTATCTAACAGCGGCAGGTGAATTTTTACAGTGACTCCTTTCCCGTCCATATTATTATCAATCGAAAACCGCGCCTTGGTTTTCAATTTTATATTCAGCAGGTATATCCTGTCTTTAATGATCTGGCTGGCACGGGAAATATGTTCATTACCTGCCTGTCCGGCAGGCAGGTTTTCTTTTACAGATGCGATCAGTCCCTTTCCATTATCAGTGATCGTTATTTGCAGGTCATTAGCTTCCTTCCTGAATAGTATCGCAACATGACCGGGATAACTGATGCCTGTAAAGCCATGCTCAATACTGTTTTCTACAAAAGGCTGC
Source organism: Chitinophagales bacterium (assembly GCA_015654695.1). Lineage (GTDB taxonomy): Bacteria > Bacteroidota > Bacteroidia > Chitinophagales > Chitinophagaceae > VBAT01. The sequence goes on from JAATGJ010000075.1 coordinate 45,402, forward strand.
AGTATCATTGATGGAATCATCCATTCATCTGCATCAACAGCATCATCAATTTTTATTTCATAAGAAAATTTCTGGGGGAAGCGCATCTTCTGCAGTTCGAGGTATTCATTTAGAAAATCTTTTTCCTGCTCAATGGTTACGTATTCTTTGTAGGTACTTTCCAGTGTTTCCCGCATGATGTGCGAGAACTTAGACAGGTTACTCGCTAATGCTTTGCCGTCATTTTCCTGTAAAGCGAAAGATTGCAATGAGGATAACGCATTAAAAAAGAAATGAGGATTCATCCTTGAACGGTTAAGCCGTTGCTCCGTTTCCATTATTTTCTGCTTATGCTTCAGTGATTGCTGGCGAAGGAAAAAACCGATGGCTATTGCAGCCAGTAAACCGGCAATGGCCAGTAATAAATAGATCTGTTTTTGCTGTGCCAGTTCATTGATTGTTTTCTCATTTTTCGCCTGGCTGTATTTTCTTTCCAGTTCCGTTACCTGCGTGGTAGCTTCTGTATTCCTGATACTGTCAGTTATTGCCCTGGCCAACTCCCTGTATTCATAGGCTTTCCGGAAATCACCGGTTTCCTTACCGATCCTGGATAATAGTAGTTCATATACTTCAGCAATATAACCGGGATTGCCATCTGCTTTACGGTAGTATAAAGATGAGTCAGCCATTTTCTCCGCTTCACCGTATTCTTTCAATTCGATAAGAATATCCGCTTTATCATAATAATTGGTACCAAGATTATCATAATTACTGCTGTCGGTATATTTGAAAGAACTGTCTAATAACAGTAATGCTTTTCTGAAATCTTTTCTTTCCCAGGCAATGCCCTGCAGGTTGCTGAAAGCAACGGCAATGGAACTTTTCCTGTTGATTTTTTTAGCAATGGCCAGTTGCTGGTAACTGAATAGTTCTGATGAATCAAGACTCGATATTGTTTTTGTATCCTGGTAATGCCATAAATACCGTTTTGATAGTTTGAACAGGATATCCGCTTTTTTTTGCAGGTTCTCAATTTTTTTAAGCAAAGGAATGGCCAGCCGGGCATACCCTATACCTTTATCCGCCTGGTTAGTTTGATTGAACAATTGTGCGATCATAGTATAACAACCAGCTATTTCATGCGGGTTGCCGGAGGCTTCCGCAGATTGGAGCAATTTAAAAGTGTATTCCTGCGCTTTGGCATAATCTCCCTTCGTGTAATGCAATTGCGCCCAGTATTTATAAGTGCTTAACAAAACACTATCACCACAGGCCGATTGTTTGTATAACTTTTCAGCTTTTAGAAAATTAATTTCCGCCGTGTCAAAATTATTTTCCTCTAAATAATCATTGGCCAGCCACTCATAACTCTTCGCCCTGCATATTGCATTGGCCGATGCCAGTAATTTTTGTTGTGCAGGTTGGTTGCTTGTTTCAGCATTGTCCTGTTCAGCTTTTAACACAGCATATTCAGGGCAATTGCAGTTTGACTGTGAGTAACCGGGATACTGAAAAGACAATAGTAACAGGGGCAGGAATAAGCAGCGGAGCGTTTTAACATGTGAACTCATCCCGAAGTGTTGGTTTTGCTTACCTAAAGTAATGTTACCTGGTGAGTAATGTTCAAATACTTTTCCCCTGCGCGTTAATAGTTGCAGTTGTTAGCCTGGCGAGGGCAATTGCTAATTGGTTTGTTTCATTTGTTAATAAATTATATTCCGGCGAATAAATTACAGGTACAATAAAACAGAAATTCTCCCGCTGGATGCCGGGAGAATTTTCTTTTTGTTTAATGGTGAATGGCTATGCTCAGGGCTGAAAATTATGGAGGCTGTTTACTTCTGTTGCTGACAGATAGCATGTTTGCTATCCGGGTCCTAAAGTACTGGTATGGGATTGTTGCATAGCCGGAGATGGGTAACTGAGCGATTCCGGTTAACAGGTGATATTATCCGTGGAACAAATGAACAAATGAACTTCGCTAATTGTGAATCAATACTTTTGCAGATCATTTAAAACATATTTTGCTATGTCACAACCTGCTATTATTGAATATTGGTTGCGTGGACCTGTAGAGGCTGTTCCTGGTTTATTGCAACCGGTAGCCCATGCTTTATTACAGGCAAGAGATGAAGTAACAAACGCCCTGCAAATTTTTCCCGATGAAAAACTATGGGAGAAACCGGCAGGTGCAGCGTCAGTCGGGTTTCATTTACAGCATCTCCGGGGAGTATTGGATCGTTTGTTTACTTATGCGAAAAATAAGGCATTGACTCAGCAACAACTTGAAGCGTTAGCCAACGAAGGGAAGGCTTATGGTGGTAATATGACTGTCCAGGAATTATTGACCGCTTTTCATCTGCAGGTAGAAATATCACTGGAGCAATTGAAACATACAGACGAAACAACATTAACAGCGGCAAGAGGGGTAGGGCGGGCAAAACTGCCATCTACTGTATTGGGTTTACTTTTTCATGCGGCGGAGCATACAATGCGGCATACCGGCCAGTTGCTAGTGACAGCTAACATATTATTGAACTGAAAGATGACAATCACCCTGCTGATTGATAACAGTCATCGTAGAAAAAATTGTCCCGGAATAATTTTAAATCATGAATATGCAATTGCAACATAAGGTGATTCTTGTTTTGTCATTAGTACTTGGCTTGCTAATAATAGTTGTAAATGGGGCTGGTCTTTTGTTTCCGGATGTTTTGTATGCCAGGGAAACGACAAACTGGTATGCACAATCAGTGGGACAAGATATAGCTGACCTCTTTTTCGCTTTACCCGTTTTGGTTATTTCGTCTTTACTGGCATACAGGCAGGATAAAAAAGCATTGCTCGTATGGGCGGGCACCCTGGTCTATCTTATTTATACATTTTTGATTTATTGTTTTGCCATTCACTTCAACCAGCTATTCGTTTTGTATTGCATCATACTTGGTTTGTCGGTTTATCTTTTTCTTTGGTTCATCCTGACACAATACGGGGAACCGGTTAATTCATGGTTCAGGAAAGAAATTCCCGTACGGTTATTTGGTTTTTTTATGATCGCCATCGGAATCCTTTTTTATACACTCTGGCTGATGCCCGTTATCCCCGCTATTATCAGCAATACGACTCCCAGAGAATTGACTGATGCAGGCTTGTTTACCAACCCCGTTCATGTACTTGATCTTTCTGTTTGCCTGCCCGGTATTATTATTACAGGCATATTGTTATTAAAACGGCATCCAGTGGGTCTGCTGATGACACCTGTTGTACTTACCTTTTTTGTGATAATGGATATTTCTCTTGCTACCCTGATGGTCGTTATGAGATCGAAAGGAGTTGCATCAAATCCTGTAGTAATGATCTTCATGTTTGCATTAACGATCCTAAGCCTCGCAATGCTTATTATTTATTTGCGAAGTATGAAAAAGGAGATATAAAGTTGCTACGAAAATTTTAATCCTTTCTTCTTCATTTCTTCCGCCAGTTTTTGCGGTATAGGGCGGCAGGCACAATGTTTTTGATGAGCAAGATGCCATTTCATTCTTTGTTCAAACGTTGCATTCTTTGGCATAATATGGTTTTTATGCCAGGGGCCGTTTATTTTCATATATGTTAGTTTTTCTCTTTTTGACCAGGAGTGTCAGGCAGATTTTAAATTTTGCCAGACAAAACTGTTATTATATTTTTTCAGGAGCAATACCAGGCCTGCTGCCATAATAATAGTGCAGGGAAAACCGGAGCCAACACCTAACGGAGCAATGGATAGCAGAAAGATAATGCCTCCAATGCAACCAACCCTGAATAGCCAGCCTTTGAGCAGCATTGAAATGCCGGTCAATAATTGTGAAATGGCTACAATACTGACAAACCCTTCAATATGCCGGGCAAAAAATCCATTGATAATATCTTTATACCAGTCAAAGAGTGCAAACTTCCTGTATTCAAGATAAAATTCGGGGTGTGAATGGGACGTTGACCAGTTGGTAAATGCCGCCCACACAAATAATAATGCAAAAAGTATTCTGCCAATGCGTGGACGGTATATGCAGCTAAGCAGAATAATGATAGCTATTATGTTTGATATGAGTACTTCCATCCAGTATTGACCTGGGTTCATAAAAAATTTTATGCAATTTTACTATGTCTGCTGAACAGAAAGAATGATGAAGGTCAGGAAAGCAGGTGATTTATGATAACTGGCTTTACAGCATTTCAGTGATAATTTTTCTGAATCTATTTTACCGGGATCAATTTTTACTATTATCTGTTTATAAATAAATATATGTTTAATTTCGTATTGTGTCAGCGATCAAGCCAATCAAAAGAAGCGAACAACTATCTCCATTGTCCCGTGAACATCACGAAGCATTACTGCTTGTCTGGAAAATAAGGCAGGGTTTGAAAAACAAAATTGCCCCGGAGGAAATAGCTGCTTATGTTCATTGGTTCTGGAATAACCATCTTCATTTGCATTTCAGCCAGGAAGAGCATTTATTGCTGCCGCATTTGCCTGGATCAGATGAAATGGCTAAACAATTACAGGCTGAACATCATGAAGTGCGGGAGCTGATCGCAGGACAATTGAATGCAGCTTCTCTTGCTGTACTGGCCGGTAAAATGAATGATCATATCCGTTTTGAAGAGCGGAAACTATTTCCGCATATTGAACAAAAACTCAGTTTGGGTCAGTTGAATAGTATCCACAAACAATTAGACCAGCAACCGCATTGCGCGGAGAAATGGGAAAATGAATTTTGGTTGAAGAAATAGGTATGGTGAATTAACTAATGATTTTTATAAACTCATCTGCCGAAATGATATGTACCGGGGGAAAGGAGTTTAGCTTCACCACATTAAAATGGGTATCATTAGTAACGAGGTAATCAGCATTACCAGCCACCGCCAGGTCACAGAATTTATTATCGTCTTTGTCATACTCAATCAGACTCCAATGGAAAAATATTTCAATCAGTTCCGTATTGTCAGCGCATAATAGGGACATAATTATATTTTCTGCGACAACAGAATTAGCTTTTTTCTGGATGATCTCCAGGTATTCCAGCAGCGTTTCATTGCTTAATAGAAGTGTAAATTGGTAATTGAGAAAGCTGTCAAAGATTTTTCTGTACGGAGAGGATTTACCAAAGGAGGCAATTAATACATTGGTATCAAATAACAACCTTCATTTTTGCCTGTAAGGTATCCGGTTATGCTCGTTGGCCCATTGGCGGTATGTTTCAGCGGTCCAGCCCCTTTCTTCCGCTAATTTTTCAAATTCGTCAGAAGCTTTGTCCGCAAAGTATCTTGAGAGGATACCTTTTATTTCCAGTAATTGTTCATCCGGGATATTCCTGGAAAATATTTTAAGCAGTTCTAACTGCAGGTTGCTTAGTTTGGATGATTGATCTTGAATTGCCATATTCCAAATTTACAAAAAATAGTGTAAGGGACAAGATGGGTTTATTTCCTGTTAAACTGGCGTATTATATTCTCACCAATACAGTTGAAACCGTGAAATATAATTGGCCGTAAACCGGACAAATATTATTTTGAACATTAAAAAATAATTATCATGGAAAAAGTTCGATGGGGGATATTAAGTACTGCTAAGATCGGGAGGGAGAAAGTAATTCCTGCTATGCAGGCCGGGAACTTATGTGATGTAGTGGCTATTGCTTCCAGGAATACAGAACAGGGAAAACTGGTAGCTGGTAAACTGGATATTCCCGTCGTATATGACTCGTATGATAAATTGCTGGGCGACCCGCAGATAGATGCTGTTTATATTCCGCTGCCTAATCACCTGCATGTAGAATGGGCCATACGATCATTGCAGGCCGGCAAACATGTATTGTGCGAAAAACCAATCGGGCTTTCATTGGCCGAAGCCAGGCAATTACTACAGGCTTCCCAACTGCATCCGCAGTTGAAAATAATGGAAGCCTTTATGTACCGTTTTCATCCGCAATGGATACAGGCGAAAAAAATGGTGAACGATGGTACAATCGGGGAATTAAAGACCATTCAATCTTTCTTTTCCTATTATAATACCGATCCCGGTAATATCCGCAACCAGAAAGAAGCGGGAGGTGGTGGCATGATGGATATTGGCTGTTATTGTGTTTCTCTTTCCCGGTTCATATTTGGTGAAGAGCCGGTAAGTGTTTCGGGAAATGTTGAATTCGATCCTGTATTACAAACTGACCGTATGGCTTCGGGCATCCTTGATTTTTCAACAGGTACCGCATCATTTACTTGTTCTACTCAATTAACACCTTACCAGCGGGTGAATATACTGGGTACTACTGGAAGGATAGAAATTGAAATTCCTTTTAATGCGCCTACCGATAAGCCTACCCGGATCTGGTTGCATACAAAAGATGATACGGATGAGATCGTTTTTGATACAGCCAATCAATACACTATCCAGTGCGACCTGTTTTCAAAAGCTATATTGAATAACGAACCGGTTCCAACTTCCCTGGAAGATGCAGTAAATAATATGAAAGTGATCGAAGCTGTGTTTGAAAGTGCAGGCAGGACAAAGATTGTAACTATGTGAAAGCACCGTTGAAGATTTTATAAGAGAATTGTCATTATTGATATAATTCCTGCTAAGTAAAAAAGCAGGAATAAATACAGGATACAGGTATTAATGACGCTGGTACCCTGTATTTTTTATTGTATTCCCGTTGTAATAAATTCAAGTTTGAATGATAGGATAAAAGGATGCAGGAAATTTTGGTTAAATTTTCGCAACCTGTTTTCTTATTGCTTCCAGGTCAAAAGCGTCTGCATCCCATTTTTGGGTTTTAGCAAGTCCCAGCCATTCCTTCATTTCTTTATATTCAGGATCACGGGGATCGTTCATGATCATCTTCAGGTTTTCATATCCATGAGGGCCGCCGCAATCTTCAGGAGGACAGGCGCCTTTGCCTGCCAGGCAATCGGCCCGAAGCAATTTATCTTCCGTTATTTTTTCAAGGGTAAGATCGTGAAACCAGTCATCACCAAAATCATAGATGTAAGTGAATTTTTGTTTAGGCTCAGTAAATACTTCTTTTAATTTTATTTTAGCGGCATTTAATTTTTTTTCTCCTGCAAATAGCAAATCATCATCTTCCATGGGAATACCTATTTGTGGCCATGAGCCATATCCTTTTGGCGAAAACTGGAACAGGTGAGAGTTTTCCCAGCCAAAACTGATTTGTATCAATGAATGCATCTGCAGGAAACTAAATCGTTCAGGCGCCAGCACCCTTCTCCATACAGGAGGATATGTAATGTTGCTAATCTGGATTTTAAACTGAAAAGCCATTGACTAAAATTGATTAATAATTAAGTTCTGGTTTAAATTTGAATTTGAAAATTAGTTTCAATTATGGAATCGGCCAACAAAAATAAACTGGTGCAGGAACTCACCCTGCTGCTGGTGTATCTCAGCGCATGGGAGGAAAAAACGATAACAGGTGAAATAGTACACCGGGCCTGGAAAGGATATGATTTTACTATCCTGGATCAATTGAAGGAAAGCGGGCTTATTGATTTTTCCTTTAGGGCTAAATCACTTTCTGTTTTGGAAGAAGGTACTAAAAAGGCTTAAATATTACTCGCAAGGTTCGGAGATCAAAAGGGGCTTACTTCCCATAACGTAAAATAAAAAGGTCTCCACAAACTTATGAAGACCTTTCGACATTGTGGACATTCTACTGTACCACCAGCTTGCTGGTGACAGATACTTTATTGGGTTCGCTGGATACTTTTAATAAATAACTTCCTTTCGCCAATTCAGGAATAGTAAAATCGGATACCTGTAGTTTAGCTGAAAGTGTTACTTCCCGTGAGCTGATCAGTTTACCTGAAAGATCGAGCAACTGCAACTGGTATTTACCTGCAGGCAGATCGTTAAACGAAACCTTTACCGTTCCCTGGGTGACAGGGTTAGGGAATATAGAAATATTATTATCATATAAAATTTCGGGTTTACCTGGCCTGGCTGTTTCTTCCGTTATCGGTGAAACAGGTTCTTCTTTTACTGCTTCTTCATTTCTCTTATCTTTCTTTCCCTTTGCAAAGGCAAGGTTGCCATTGGCAAGATCAGAGGCATTGAACACCATACCGTGTTTGGAAACTTTTTCCGCCTGTAGTGTGTTCAGGTCAAACCTGTAATAGCCTTCAGTGGATTCAGAGCTCGCCACAATCACTTTACTTCCTTCTTCTACCATAGCGCCATTGGTACTGAAACCGGCAGGTAACCCTTTTATACTGCCGAGGTAAGCGGCTACTTTAGTTGCAATAGAAATTTTAAATACTTTCCGGTTAGCGGTAATGAGATATAAATTTTCATCCGCATCGGCGATCATATCTCCGCCAAACCCACCGGACCCATGAACGGAAGATTTTTCATTTTTTGCATCATCTGATAATGGACCAAGATCAGTGATGGTGGGTTTTTTACCGGTAGTGAAACGGATCAGGTGGTTGCCATCATTTGTCAAGGCATAACCATCGCCATCAGAAGCTACCACCATACGGGTGATCTGGTTGCCCGCATCACCATATCCTTTCACCAGTCCGAATACTTCATCTTCGAAATAGTAAATTTTATTTGACTTCAGGTCAATGTACCGGAGCTGGTTAATACCCATCGGTGTATAATAGAGGCGGTCATGTTTCTTATCGAATGCCATGGCGGCTGAGTTAGTAGAGAAAGGTTTGCCGGGTTGTTCTTTTGTACGGGCGACTATCATTTGTTTCTTTGCAATTACGTTGATCCCTTGTACCTTATTCAATTCATCATCCAGGTTAATAATTTTTTTGGTTGGTGATACAGTTATAAGTTCAGTGGTATTATTAACTATATTTTTTTTCACTACGGGTTTTTTGTTGCGTGCATTCAATGCTTCTGTTTCCTGTGTGCTTTGATAGATAGATTGCAATGCTTCCCCGGTGGTAACGTCCAGCAGTTTTACTTCCTTCCAGTTTCGTCCGCCTTTTTCAGCAGCGGTAATAGCGTAACCAGTTAAGGGTTTTTGTTTCTTTTGTGCGTGAACAGAGATAATGCAGGATGTCATTACCAGCAGGAGTAGAGTTTTGGGT
>JAATGJ010000072.1 GCA_015654695.1 Chitinophagales bacterium
CGCCTGCTGTTGTTGTCTGCAGTGATTAAGCTATAGGGTCGCTGCTTTTTTCCACTGTCTTTTTTAGTTTTCTTTAAGTACGTACATAATTCTTCCTTACCGCCAGTTGCAGAAAATAAAATCAGGCTATTGATTGTAACAGATCAGCGGCCATCTGTTGCCAATATACCGGCGGTGGTTTATTTTTAAATTGCAGCAGCGTTTGCATGGTTTCTTTTTTACAGCAAGGGCACTGCTTAGGATTAAAAGGTTCCGCCTTTACTTTTAGTTTTATATACGCAGGCATTTTAATAGAGGGTACCTGTGCTTTTATCACGCCGGCGCATCTTTGCTTACTGCTACTGCTCAGTATTCCATAGTGACGGATGCGCACAAAACCTTTGGGTAATATATGCAGACTGAACCGGCGGATAAACTCCATACCATCTAACTGCATTGTCCTGGTGGCCGCCCCCTGCTTATAATCTTTATAAGTAAAATCCACTTTGCCATTTTCCAGTTTTTGTAACCGGTGATTGCTGATGGCTACCTTATGGGTGTAGCGCCCTAAGTATTCGATCACACTATGCGGGCTGTCAAATGGCCTTTTGGCAAATACCACCCACGGTTGTTTATACAATTCAGTAAGTAAAGCAGGTGTAATCAATAAAGGCAATTGTTTTTTTAATGCTGCCACATACTTTCCCCTGAATACAGTACTCATCGCTTTTACATTAAATAAATACCTGCCTTCACTTTTTGCTGTGCGCCATTTATTTTGTTTGGTCAGTCCACCACCCGGGACAATGCAATGCAGGTGCGGATGCAGCGTCATCGTTTGTCCCCAGGTATGTAATATGGAGATCATGCCCGTTTGTGCGCCTAACCATTTTGCATCATGACCAAAACAGTTTATGGTATCCCATACCGCATCAAATAATATAGCATACAGGATGGCAGGCTGGTGCATACAAAGTTGGTTCAGTGTATCGGGCAATGTAAACACCAGGTGGAAGTAAGGCACGGGCAGCAACTCTGCTTCCCGTGCCTGTATCCATTCTTCTCTTTGCAGACCCTGGCATTTAGGACAATGCCGGTTACGGCAACTATTATAACTGATGCGCAGGTGGCCGCAACTGCTGCAGCCATCCACATGGCTGCCTAATGCAGCGGTGCGGCAACGCCGCAGTGCACTAAGGGTACGCAATTGCCAACTGTTGATCGTTGATGATTGCTCCACTGCTGACCAATGTGCATCCAGCACATCAGCCACTTCTATGGCCGCCACCACTATGCCTTTTGGTTATACAGCGTATCCATCGGGCTGATGATCTGCGCAAGCGATGGTCTTGCCAGGTGCAGATAGATCATAGTAGTATCAATATGTGCATGGCCCAGCAGCTCTTTGATAGCTAAGATACTGACGCCCTGTTCTAATAAATGGGTAGCATAACTATGACGTAATGTATGCAGCGATACATCTTGTTTTGCAATACCCGTTTTTTTTAATGCCTGGCTCATTACCCATTGTGCGCCCCGCTGGGAGAAGCCTTCTCCCTTGTTGCCTTCAAACAAGAAACCCTGTGGCCGCTCTGTGTCAAGGTAGGTTTTAATACCCCGTTGCAACATAATCCCTAATGGTAATATGCGATCCTTGCCTCCTTTGCCCTGGCGAACATGTAACATACTGCGCTCCAGATCTACATCACCTATGCGCAGGTTGCGAACTTCACCACAACGCAGACCACATCCATAACACAAACCAAGCAGTAAACGATGCTTGAGTAAAGCGCATACTTTAAAAAGCTGTTTTACTTCACTTGCATTGAGTACCGACGGCAGTTTATCCTTCCGCTCAATGGAAGGCAAACTAAATTGCTGATAAGGAAGGCCGCTTATTTTGCAAGCCGCCCGCATGCCATACACGGTGAACTTGAAAAAAGTAGCTGACGGGGTTCCTTTGGATTTTACCAGGTTGAGATAATCCAGCACCTGTTCGGCATCCAATGAAGTAGGCAGTTGATTGAAATGAAGTGCCAGGTGAGCCAGTTGCCTTCCATAGTTGGTAAGGGTACTCTTACTTTTGCCGGTGACATTAAGGGAGCGTTCCAGCTTTTGGTACAGTTCCCTGAACCCATTAACTTTAATACAGGCTTGTTCAGCAATAGTTACATAATCTTTGGCTGCAGTTTGCAGTCCGGTAGTGTGTTTGTTTTGCATGTCATTTTTTTAATTGATTAATGATGTAAAGCAAAAGCCTCTGATCTGATCAGAGGCTTCCCATACTACCGTAAGGTTTAGTACAACATGGGGTTTTCTGCTATGCTGGCTGAAGAATATCTACTGATCGTCCCGTTCGCTTATCATCTGCAGTCCGGGCGTAAACGAAATATCGCCACGAGGCCAGGCCCTGGCCTTAGCCGCTATTTCAGAGCGCTTTTATCAAAACCGGGAATGAGTTAAGGAGTACTATTCATTTCTTCAATTCATACATTTAAATTATCAGCTCATGCTAAAGCTGGTACAGGGTTGTAATCATCTTTCTTTTTTTTGACACGTTTTATTATCCTTAAACTTTATTTTATGTACAAAATCAATGAAATCGCCCCGGACGTATACCGAATTTCGGTTTTTGCACCGGATATGCAATTGCAGTTCAATCACTTTCTTATCAAAGATGATGAGCCCCTGCTTTACCATGCCGGTCTGAAACAAATGTTTCCCATTTTACTTGAAGCTGTCAAAACACTGATAGATCCACGGTTGATCCGGTGGATAGGCTTTAGCCATTTTGAAGTAGATGAGTGTGGCGCACTTAATGAATGGCTCCGGGCAGCGCCCCATGCACAGGCTGTGTGTAGTGAAGTGGGAACAATAGTCAATATGTCCGACTTTGCTGTACGCCCTGCACGCCCGATGAAAACAGGGGATTTGTTAGATACAGGCAAACACAAGTACAGGTTTATTCATACGCCGCATCTGCCACATGGCTGGGACGCAGGCGTCATGTTTGAAGAAACGAATAGAACACTGCTGTGCTCGGACCTGTTACACCAGAATGGTGATCTGGTTGCCCTGACTGATAAAGATATTTTAGAAACACATAAATCGTCTATGCTTACTTTTGAAGCGGGTCCGCTTATGGACTATACACCTTACAATCATAAAACCAAAAGCCTTCTTTACGAACTGGCGGCTTTACAGCCCAACACCCTGGCCACTATGCATGGTTCATCCTATTTTGGAGATTGCAGTAAAGTGTTAAAAGATCTGGATGAAGTGATGAAAGAAGTTTGGGGAGAAGTGATTTATAGCTAATATTACAGCGTTAATATTGCATTGTTACAATAACAACCGGGGAATGAAACATCATTTCGGAGATTTATTAGACAGGACGGGAGATTATTGGACCATCGTTCCAAACAGGGAAAGACATGCTTATTCGGCTGACGATGAAATCAAAGACAAGAAAGCGGTTAAAATTCTTACAATCAGTAAACACCACGAAAATTGGAAAAAAGTTTTTGACTGCCCGAATATTGAAGAAGTGACTTTGCACGACCCGGCTAAAGAACAAGTTCAGGCAATACAAAAATTGACACAACTCAAACGACTAAGAGTAACATTTTTTCGTGCCAGGGAAATAGAATTTATCAGCAGCCTGGATAATGCAGAAGAACTTATACTTGAATATGTTTCAGGATTTTCCGATCTGTCACCCTTGCAAAAGCTGACAAAACTAAAATCACTGCATTTTGAAAACCTGCGCGGCGTTGCAAATTTTGACGGACTAAAAGGACTTAACAGTTTACGGTATTTACATATTGGCGGAACGCTTGACTGGAATCAGCCAATTGAAGATTTTACATTTTTAGAAGGAGTACCGAATCTTGAAGTTTTTTCATTAGGCTTCATAATCAATAAAACAGAGTTTCCGGCTTTTCTGCCCGTGCTGCACCTGAAACATTTAAAGAAAATAAAAATAGGACGGGCTACTTTTAAAACAAAAGAATATGCATTTTTAGAAACCGCTTTACCGGATGTTGAAGGTTGTTCGTGGGGCTTATGCTGGGATTACAGTGACAATTTTGAATTCCTTGGCAAACGGGCCGGATTCATTAAGAAAAATAGTCCTCTTGTGAAAGAAAGGTGTGACGCCTTTATCAAATTGTATGACCAAATGAAAAAAGAATCCAGAACAATAATCGAAAGCTACGGTGGCTAACATTTAGTTGGAGTAGGTAATGGCTTAACGAATAAACTCCCCATTTCGTATCGCCGCTCAACGACGCACCCCGCTAACGAATATCACCAGGCTATAGACTGTATTCTCATCTTCATTAACTTTACCCGGCGAGGATTCGGACTGGCGAACCCGGTAAAAACAAAATTATCTTTTATGGAACCCTGGCAATTTCTGATAAGACTACTTCTAACAGAACAACAGTTGTTGGTATAGCATTGCACGTCAAAGGCGGCGCAATTGTCGAAACTGACCAGGGATATTATTGGTTGGAAGGATTAGACCAATGGGATGAGAAATATTATGGAAAGAAAATTAAAGTCACCGGGAAATTGGTTATTAAGACGCATGAAAAACAAAGTACAGATTCAATTCATGTACAGGAACGTGTTGGTACAGTAAGAATATTAAAAAGGTCAAAATGGAGATTACTTGAAGAGTAAAAATTTCCGGTTATTCTTACAATACTTTAAGCATACCGGGATTTCTTCCGGCTTTGAATAAATCCTCATCGTCCCGTTCACTACCCGGCTAACGAATAACGCCGGGCCACATAACCTATTCTCATCTTTATTAACTTTAGTAAACCAGGAACATTTAAACTGGCAGATACTATGACAAGAAATTTAGCTATTGCAAACCGGCTTCGGGAGGTACTTCTCAACGGAAAATGGGTTGCTAACACAAACTTTAAAGAACAAATAGTAAGTGTAAGCTGGGAACAGGCAATTCAAAAAGTTGATAGCCTGAATACAATTGCTTTACTGACGTTTCATGTAAACTATTATTTGGCGGGTATTTTAAACGTATTTAACGGTGGGAAACTTGAGATCAGGGACACATACAGTTTTGACCTCCCGGAAATTAAATCTGAAAGTGATTGGAATACATTAGTCAGGGATTTTCTAAGCAATGCCGAAATGTTTGCTAACCAGGTTGAACAAATGGATGAAAGCAGGTTAGACCAGCCATTTGCAGACGAAAAGTATGGAAGCTACCTGAGAAATATTGAAGGAGTTATTGAACACAGTTATTATCATTTAGGGCAAATTTCATTAATAAGAAAGATGATTGTACAGAAATAGTAACATGTCGCAAAAATTAACAAAAGAATATTGACCAATTCCATGATTCGAAAAAAATGTAGCACTAAAACCAGTTAAGAAAAATATGCCCTGCAATCAATATCTGCATAGTTGCTGTTTACTGGTTACATGTCTGTTAGTTGCATATATCTGCCCTGCTCAAAATACAAATACCGGGGTTGAAAAATCCATTCAACAGATTGAGAATAATATTATCCGGATAAATAACTCAGGGAAAGACATAGGTAAACCTCAAACCTTATTGTCCCGTATGCAATCGCTGAATGTACCAGGGGTTAGTATTTCGGTTTTTGACGATGGGCGTATTAAATGGGCAAAAGGATATGGAGTGTGTGATAAAAATACATCTGTCCCGGTTGACACCGCAACGATTTTTCAGGCAGCATCTATCTCTAAACCATTGACAGCAGCAGCCATGTTTGCATTAGCAGAAAAAAAACTAATCAATCCTGATGATGACATCAATCAACAATTACGCAGCTGGAAGATACCAGATAATGAATACACAACAGGAGAAAAAGTAACACCCCTGAGAATTGTTAGTCATATGGGAGGGCTATCCATCCACGGTTTTAAAGGCTACAATCATAGGGATTCAATTCCCGATTTGCTCAGAATACTGGATGGAAGCGCTCCTGCCAATTCAAAACCGGTACGGGTAATTTACAAGCCAGGTTCAAAACAAATTTATTCCGGCGGAGGCTATACTGTTTTGCAATTGCTTTTGCAGGAAAAAACCGGTAAATCATTTTCTGAACTGATGGATAAACTGGTTCTTCACCCGGTAGCAATGAACAATAGTGCGTTTGCACTTACTCTGCCTGATAACATGATGCAACATGCAGCCAAAGGTTATTTGTCAAATGGAGATATGATTAATGGAGGTTACAATATCTATCCTGAACAGGCTGCGGCCGGATTATGGACTACCCCATCCGACTTATCAAAGTTTATGCTTAACGTTGGAAATTCATATAGGGATAACAATGGAATATTACAACAAAGTACAGTGCAAATGATGTTTAAAAATGTACCTCCGGGAAACGGTTCAGGATTTGGAATTGAGGGGGAAGGCAATACACTTCGCTTTTCGCATCTTGGCTCCAACACAGGGTATTATTGCTATGCAGTTTCGTTTATAAATGCAGGAAAAGGCATTGTTATAATGACAAATTCAGGCAATGGTTTTCAATTAATAAAAGAAATAGTAAGGGCTGTTTACAGAGAGTATAGATGGATGAAATGATTTTTAAAGAAGTAGCTTGCTTATAATTGCAGGACATATGAAGCACGAATGTAAAACATCTGACTTACTGCCATGCTGACAGAAGAATATAGCATCATCCTTTTATCGCTATCATCTTCAGTCCTGGCTGAACGAATAAATCTCAAGTGCATAACGTAACTTCAACTTCAGTAACTCTATTGGGCATCGGTTAATGCCGGGAAAAGTAAAATTATCTTTTATGTTTCTGAAACTATACTCGTGGGCAATCATATTCAGTATTCTCAATGGAGCGTTGGAACATAGCCATGAGCCTACATCTCATAGAATAACCGTTATCGGCATTGCATTGGACGAGAAAGATGGTGCAATTGTTGAAACTGAACAGGGAAATTATTGGCTGGAAGAGTTAGACCGGTGGGATGAAAAATATTATGGAAAAAAAGTAAAAGTCACCGGGAAATTGGTTATTAAGACGTATAAAAAACAAAGTACAGATTCAATTCAAGTACAGGAACATGTTGGTACAGTAAGAATACTAAAAAGGCCAAAATGGAAATTACTTGAAGAATAAAAATTTCCGGGTATTTAATAACAGCGTAGCCTGATTATAAAATGTAATCCAATAATGACAGAATTCTCATCTTTGCCAAAGCCTGCCCTGATGCAGCGTATTACCTCTATTGATATACTCAGGGCGCTCACCATGGTGCTCATGATTTTTGTGAACGACTTATGGTCTTTAAACAATATTCCCGGATGGCTTGGTCATGTAGAACACGGCGTGGATGGGATCGGCCTGGCCGATGTGGTTTTTCCTGCTTTTCTCTTTATTGTGGGATTATCACTTCCTTTTGCGATAGATAACAGGAGAAAGAAAGGCGATACTGAATGGCAGTTGATGATGCACGTACTGACACGGACAATAGCTCTATTAGTAATGGGCGTATTTCTTGTAAATGGAGAAACAATCAACGCCCCGGCTATGGGTATACCAAAATACTTATGGTATCCGCTAAGCTGTTTATCCTTTATTTTAATATGGAATGTTTATCCCAAATCCACAAAAAGAAGTTTGGTTTACATTGCTAAAGCAACAGGTATTATAACATTAATCACACTGGCAATACTTTACAGGGGTGGAGAAGAAGGAAATGAAAGGTTTGCTCCCCACTGGTGGGGTATATTGGGTCTAATAGGCTGGGCATACCTGGCAAGCGGGTTAATAACGGTGTTCGCAAAAAATAACTTCTATGTAATCGCGGGAGCCTGGATTTTCTTTGCGGTATTAAGTATGGTCGCTCATGCAGGGTTACTGCCACACAATAAAATTATTACCGGCATACCGGATGCTATCCGTGGAGGGACACTGGCAGGACTAACGATGGGCGGTGTGCTAACCTCATTAATTTTTCAATATTACCGGAAGAAAAAAAATACTACCAGGTTAACCGTAGTGCTCCTGGGATTTTCAGCTATACTAATTGTATTATCTGTTATTACCCGTCCATACTGGAAGCTGGCAAAACTGGGAGCCACTCCTGCATGGCTATTTCTTTGCAGCGCCTTTACTATTCTTGCATTTTTAGCCATCTACTGGCTGGCGGATGTGAAGCGAAAAGCCAATTGGTTTACTATTATTAAACCAGCCGGAACAGATACTTTATTGTGCTATCTTATCCCCTATTTCTTGTATGCTTTTGTGAACATAACAGGCGCCCATTTACCGGCAGTTCTGTTAACAGGCGGAATGGGTCTTTTTAAATCCTTTTTATTTGCATTGCTATGTGTAGGGCTCACGGGTTTGCTAAACAGGGGAGGGATAAAATTGAAATTATAAATTCTGGATGTAATGAAATTAAGATTGAGTTTATTAATACCCGTGATTATATTACTATCATCATGTACTAAAAGTCAGCCGTCAAATAGTAAGCCGCCGTTCAGGATTGTAGGATATTATCCCCTGCAATCAGCCATGACAGATACATTGAGTAATGTTCCTTTTGATAAGCTGACGCATATAAACTTATGGTTTCTTAATCCTGATACGCTGGGAAACTTTGCCCGGAATTTTTCTTCTCTCCTGCCTTTTGTTAACGCCGCTCATGGTAAACATGTGAAAGTACTGGCCTCTATCGGGGGCGGGTCATCCCATTCTTATTACCATGGTCTTTTAAAAGATGATAAAAGATCAATGTTCATTAATAATTTGGTTTCAGTAGCCCTCACCTATAACCTGGATGGGATAGATGTAGATTTGGAAGGAAGTGATATTGATGAGAACTATGAAAAGTTTGTAATTGATTTAGCCAAATCACTGAGATCGAAAAATAAAATGATCACCGCCGCCATAGCGGTTTATTACAAAGATGTGTTAACGGATAAAGCCATTGCGCAATATGATTTTGTAAATATTATGAGTTATGACCGCACAGGCCCCTGGAGACCCGATAGACCGGGACCCCATGCTACCTATGCACATGCAGCGGAAGACCTCGGATATTTTGGAGTGGAAAGATCGGTACCAAAAGAAAAAATGGTGTTGGGCGTACCCTTCTATGGATATGGATTTGGCCCCGACTTAACATCAACTGCTATAAGCATGAATTATGAACAAATAGTAACCCAGTTTCCCGGCGCTCAATTGCTGGATGAATTTAAAATGCCTGATGGAAAAACTTTATACTACAATGGTGTATCTACCATTAAACAAAAAACAACTTTAGCAAAAGAAAAGGCCTCCGGCATTATGATCTGGCAATTGAAAGGAGACGCACAGGGTGAACATTCCTTACTAAAGGCTATTAATGAGGTGGCATCCGAAAAATAGTAAGCGTCATTTTAATTAACCCCTATTTTTTGTAGTTGAATTTATCGGCAATTGTTTTAAGAAGGTATTCTTTTTTATCGCTGTTGTATTCCCAGAACATTACGCCGCCAAGATTATATTTTTTTACATAATCGCATTTATTTTTTACCGATTCTTCATCATCATAAGAAATAAATATTTTTTTATCAGGGTTAAAAATATAGGGAGCGCCTGCTTTTTCGTCCCAATAACGAACGAACCCTTTTTTATTAATAACACTGTCTTTCAAATAGGTAAATCCACCTCCCCGTGCACCCTTTTGTGTTCTCCGGTATAAACCATTGTTATCATCAGATTGCATTTCCCACCCCTTACCATAAAAGGCAATACCCATAACCAATTTTTCCGGTGGCACACCGGCAGCCAAAAATGCCTGTATAGATTTATCAGCAGATTCTTCTGTTGTATCACCGGGAGAAGAGTACAAATTAGTATGATGACCGGAAACAGTATCACTGCCACCCTTGTAATCATAGCTCATCAGATTGATAAAATCCGCATACAGTTGCACCTTATCCATTTCCGTATGATCAATGTAACTCCGGGAGGCGCCGACAGCGGTAGTAACAAGGTATTTGTCATTCGTTAACCGGGAAAGGCTGTCAAGCCCTTCTCTTAAGTATTTAAAAAGAAGCGTATAATGTTCTTTGTCTTCAGGCCTGTACTTGTTGTTATCTCCTCTCATCCCGGGGTATTCCCAGTCAATATCCACCCCGTCTAAATTATATTTTGCTACAATAGCAATACAACTATTGGCAAAATTTCTTGTAGAACTATCCGTGAGCACTGCATCTGAAAAATTTTTACTCCAGGTCCAGCCGCCTAAGGAAATCAAAATGTTCAAACCGGGTTTTTGCAGCTTCAACTCACTAAGCTTTCTCAGGTTAATAGTATCAGTTGCTTCATTATGCAGCCAGGCGCGATTATCTTTCACATCCACAAAAGCATAATTAATGTGAGATAATCGCCAGATATTAATAGAATCGGTATTCACTAACCCGCGAAAGCCGCCTACGTAAGCAATAATCACCGGTTTTTTCTTTTTAACAGGAGAAAATGAAGTGGAAATTAAACCTGCATAAAACAAAAATGGCAGCACTAAAAGTATTTTATTTTTCATATTCTGAGTATTATGCTTATTTGATGCAAGATAACAGAATAGAATTAATTTTTCCTGCCAAACAGTTGATTGTTGAAAGGCAACTGGCAGGGATCCCACTCCGCTTTTAGGCATTAGTAGTTGTTGTCTTTGTAGTAATGTATATTTGGTAACAACAAGAGTTCTATCATAAACTGACATTGTGCGATACCTTAATCTCAATTCAGTAAACATTGTTCATGCTGAAGTCAAAATTTAAATTAGCTTCCTTTATCCTGGCTTTGGCAGCCACAGTTCTGCTTATTTTACATTTAATACATTTTATCCAGATCTATAAAACAGAAAAAGGGTTATGGGATTTCTTGCCCTCATTCTGGGTATCTGCACTTTTAATTCTTTATCCGTGTTTCTTACTTTGCTCCTTCTTTTTTTATTATATGACCATGCAAATAAAAGACAAGTACCATTGGCCAGTTTCGATATTATTTATAGTGAACTCTTTGGTTATTCTTTCTGCTTTAGTCATCAGTTATTTTATATAAAATCACAATCCAGGGCGATCGCACAACATTAAGAACCTCGATACAGAAAATTAGTCTTCATCCATTTCCAGTAATAAATTAGCTATTAAGGCCGTCCAACCGGTTTGGTGAGAAGCACCCAGGCCCTGGCCGGTATCCCCGTGAAAAAATTCATAGAACAGGTGATGGTCTTTGAAATGATCGTCTGCCCATAGTGGCTGATGGCTGGCGTGGTATTGAAATTTTCCTTCCTCATTCTTCTCAAATATTTTTAAGAGCCTTTTGGTAAGCTGGTTGGCAATTTGTTTCAGGTTCAGTTTATTTCCTGAACCGGCTGGAAATTCGTACGTGTATGCATCGCCATAATATTGATAATATTTTCTGAGGGAATGAATGATCAGGTAATTTAATGGGAACCAGATAGGGCCCCGCCAATTGGAATTGCCACCAAACATGGAACTGGAACTTTCCCCGGGTTCATACTGTATGGTATAATTGCTGCCCTGGTAGCCGAATATGTATGGCTGATCCTGGTGAATTTTTGACAAGGACCGGATACCGTAACCGGATAAAAATTCCGCTTCATTCAACAATCTTTTTAACAGGTGTTCAAGCCGGTCACCGATCATGATAGCAAATAAATAATTGCCATCCTTGTTCTTTTTTTCAATATCTGAAATGATCCGCGTCAGATCCGGCCGCGTAAGCCTGATGACCTGTAACCTTGTATTAAATTGCCGCAGCTTTTCAAATATATCTTTATGCATGATCTCCACCGCCAGTAAGGGAATGATACCTACCAGCGAACGGATTCTCAAACGCTGGCTGGCGCCATTTTCAAATTGAATAGCATCATAATAAAAGGCATCCTGGTCATCCCACAGGGAAATATCCTTCTTACCTATATGATGCATGGCCCATCCGATATTCAAAAAGTGCCTGAAAAACTTGGCCGCTGATTCCTCGTAAGCCTGGTTATGCTCGGCCAGTTCCAGTGACATACGCAGCATATTGATGGCATACATGGCCATCCAACTGGTAGCATCGGCCTGCTGCAATTTTTTAATACCCGGCGGCATGTGGTTTCGGTCAAATACACCAATATTATCCAGGCCAAGGAAGCCTCCTTCAAAAATATCTGTTCCATTCGCATCTTTCTGATTGACCCACCAGGTAAAGTTCATGAGTAACTTCTGAAAGGATCTTTCCAGGAAGTCCCAGTCAGGAACGCCTGTTTTTTTCTTATCTGCTTCATAAACATACCAAACACCCCATGCGTGTACGGGAGGATTGACATCGCTGAAATTCCATTCGTAAGCCGGAATCTGTCCGTTGGGGTGCATATAATACTCCCGGAGTACTACTAACAATTGCTGCTTGGCGAAGTCCGGATCTATATGAACAAAACTGGCTGCATGAAAAGCAAGATCCCAGGCTGCAAACCAGGGATATTCCCATTTATCAGGCATGGAAATAATGTTCCGGCAGGTAAGATGTTGCCAGTCATAATTTCGCTGGTGGTTACGGGCAGGCGCTGTTTCACCGGGTTCTCCAAACAACCATTTGAATACATCCAGGTAATAGAATTGCTTGGTCCATAGCAACCCGCTTGCCGAACTACGCAGCAATGCCTTATGTGCCGCGGATAAATTTTTTGGAGTAAGCTGATCATAATATTCATCATTGTCCGCCTGGCGTTTAGCAAAAATTTCATCAAACTCAGCCCATGGGTCTTCCAATTGACTTTTGCTCAACCTGACTTTAAAAGTTTTCGATGCGCCGGGCGGGATATCTTCCTTTAACCAAATAGCCGCCTTGGTACCTTGCTTTTTGGGATTGACCGAATTCTCTTTATGGATGATATAGTTGTTGATCCCATCTTTTACAAAAGGGGAATCATTTGGCCTGTTGTACATCCGCTGGTTATTGGTTTCATTATCACAGAACAGTTGCTCACCACCCTGGTGGTACAGAAAAAAATGACCGTTCCGCGCAGAACTTGTTTGCAGGCTGTTGCTGGAAATTGAAATAATTTCAGGCCTGGTGAAACGGGGATTATGTTTCCAAAAATTGCGGAACCAACAATGAGGCAGTATATGGATAGCAGCGGTTTCCGGCCCGCGATTATACACCGTCACTTTCATCAGGATATCGTTTATATCATCTTTTGCATATTCGATAAAGCAATCAAAATAACGGTTATCATTGAATATGCCGGTGTCGGGTAATTCATACTCCGGGCTTAAGCGGTCTTTCCTGTTTTGCTTCACGAGATCCATATAAGGAAATGCTTCCTGCGGGTATTTGTACAAAAATTTGCAATAGGAATGGGTGGGTGAGGAATCCAAATGGAAATACAATTCTTTCACGTCTTCTCCATGATTGCCTTCTCCGTTCGTCAATCCAAAAAGCCGTTCTTTTAAAATGGAATCCTTCCCGTTCCAAAATGCGGGAGCCAAACATAATATCTGGTCGGCATCACAAAAACCCGCTATTCCTTCCTCACCCCAGCGATAGGCATAACTACGGGCAAGATCATGATTAATATAGTTCCAGGTATTTCCATTTGGACTATAATCTTCTCTAACCGTACCCCACTGGCGGTCAGAAAGATAAGGCCCCCACTTCTTCCAGTTTCTATTATTGGATGACTGGGACAGGCGCTCATTTTCTGCGTTACTCATCTTTACGTTCTTAAAGTATTTAATGTATGTTAGTGGCTGAAGATTAGATATAAATATATCTTTATCCTGCTAAATTGCACATATAATATTAATCGCAATATAATATAAATTATCCCGTGACGAAATGTGGAATCCTGCTATATAAGATAAGTTAATGCGCAGGATAGTAACAATTTCATTTAATTAAAAGCTGATTCAAAAATCCTTACTTAAAAAACATACCTGACAAGGCATGCATGTATCTATTATAGGTGTTACCTCATTTAAACATCCGCTATTTTTTATTGGTCCGTTTTATTAAAAACCCCTCTCTTTATTTCACCGTATATTCTTCCATTATGGAAAGAAAAATATACAATCCCCTGCAGAAGGATACAGTCATCTTTCTGAAAACAGCGGCTGAT
The DNA here is from genome assembly GCA_015654695.1 of Chitinophagales bacterium. Classification (GTDB taxonomy): domain Bacteria; phylum Bacteroidota; class Bacteroidia; order Chitinophagales; family Chitinophagaceae; genus VBAT01. Next base: position 14,131 of record JAATGJ010000072.1, read on the forward strand.
ACTAATGGTGAATACACGCTGGTAGAAACAGGACTGGCGGATGGCGGAGGTGTAGGTTTGCATTATCATAAAACTTACTCCGAAAAATTTGAATGCATGGAGGGTGAAGTGCAGGTAATGCTGAATAAAACATTATATACATTACAAGCAGGACAATCAGCAACAGCCGCTCCTGGTGTCAATCATTTGTTCCGTAACAGAAGCGGGAGCCCCTGTACATTCAGGGTAGAGCTCCGGCCTGCAAGCCGTGGATTTGAACAATCCCTGCAAATAGCTTATGGACTCGCTAATGATGGTCTTTGTAAACCAAACGGATTTCCCAAAGATAAACTGGCGCTTGCCTGGCTATTTGATACCAGTGAAAGTAACCTGCCCGGATGGATGAGCATGTTTGAATTCATTTTGCGCAGGCAGGCAAAGAAGGCGAAGCAGAAAGGAATTGATAAAAAGCTTTTGGAAAAGTATATACGGTTCTGAAATATTTTCATAACGTACCTGATGAAAAAAGCCTCCCGGAATACAAGAGGCTTTGATCTATCTGGAAATTTTTACTGCTAATAATTCAGCTTTAGTTCTACACGGCGGTTCTTCTGCCGGCCAGCCGCGGTTTTATTATCTGCTATGGGTTCGCTTTCGCCATGACCAGTCACGATCAGCCTGCTTTCATCCACGCCTTGCTTTACCAGATAATTCTTAACCGCATTAGCCCTGTTCTCGCTCAGTGCCTGGTTGCTTTCGTCCGTGCCTACATAATCGGTATGGCCATCAATAGCCAGTTTCAATTGAGGGTTATCTTTTAATATCTGCGCCACATCAGCAAGGCCTTTGAATGATTTGGCAAGCAATACATATTTGCCTGTAGCGAAATAAATATTATTGGCAGCATAGTCCACTTTTTTGATCTCCTCTTGTTTTATTTCAGGGCATCCGAAATTTTCTTTTGGACCCGGTACAGTGGGGCATTTATCTTCTTCATCAGGAACGCCATCATTATCTGTATCCACCAACGGGCAACCCTGGTAACGGGCCAGACCCGGAACAGTAGGGCATTTATCTTCTTCGTCATTTATACCATCTTTATCCGTATCAGGAATCGGGCAGCCCTGGTAGCGGGCCAGGCCCGGAACAGTAGGACATTTATCTTCTTCATCATTTAAACCATCTTTATCCGTATCGGGAATGGGGCAGCCTTCATACTTCGCTAAACCCGGAACAGTGGGACATTTGTCAAGACTATCAATGATGCCATCCTTATCTGTATCAACAGGCGGAGTGGGTGGTGTAATTACTTTAGGTTCTTTTTTCTTACCAATGCTTCCTGCTAAACCAATCTGGTTGAAAAAATGATAACTGGATGTGCCGGTAGTAACAGGTACCCGGTATTGCGATGTAATAAAGAGATGTGTTTCATCATAAAAATTAACTTTCAATCCCATCCCAAGGGGAAGAAACGCTCCAAAGTATTTACCCCCGTACATATGACCACCAACTCCTGCAATCAGGTAAGGCGAAACCCAGTATTTTTCTGAAAACATTTTAAGGTTCAGAGAAGCATCACCCTCCAGCAAAAACCTGTCATTGTAAAAAGGTTGACGATTAAGAAAAGGATAACGCACAAAGGAACCAGCCAGTGTACCGGCAAAATCAATATGTTTTCTCAGTCCTTTAAAATAGCTAAAGGCTAAACCCGGAGATGTTTGTTTTGGTTTTGCCCAACTTTTATTTGCCAGTACCTGTGATAAGGAAGAAGTGCGGATACGATCCGGGGTAGTAAAATCGTTCAGGAAAAAACTTATACCAATCGCTGCCGGTCTTATTTCATCATCCTGTCCAAAACCGGACGGTATAAATGCAGACAGCGCCAATAGAACGGCTAAGATCTTCTTCATAATGAGATAGTTTGGTTTAAACGCAACAAAAATAGCGGGTAAGTTCAATATCCTAAAATAAATTATTTACTTAGTATTCATTGGTTTGGAAGGGTTTGTTTTTCCCCACAAGGGTCTTTTTGGAAACAGCTACTGGCTAAAATCACCTTTGGGGTTGACTTATTTGCCGCCAAAATATTTTTGCCGTATTAGTTTATCCTCGTTGTAGATATCATCATAGAAAACAATACCATCTCCCTTGCCCTCGCAGGTAAAATAGCGGATAAACACCGGCAGCCTGTTGCGGATACCAATGCTGTGTTTCTCTTTACGGATCAACCACCTGCTGAGCGAATCCTCTTTTGCCTGCAATTTCTTTTGATCCGGGTTATCGTATTGCAGGATATTATACGCCAGTTTTTCCCACTCCTGCACCCGCACGCATCCATGACTGAGTGAACGGACCGCCTGCGCAAAAAGATACCGTTGATTGGTATCATGCAGATAGACAGCATACTTGTTATTGAAATTGAATTTTAAAATACCCAGGGCGTTGTCATCACCACTTCCCTGCACCACTTTGTAGGGAATACCTTTACTATATTTTGACCAGTCAACGGAATAAGGGTCCACTTCATTTCCATCCTTATCAATCAGGCTAAATCCTTTTTTTGCAAAATAACCGGGATTTTTTTTTGCCGCAGGCAAAATTTCTTTCACGATAATGCTTGTAGGTATCGTCCATTGCGGATAAGTGATCATTTCAGATATGGCACTGGTAAGCAGGGGCGTCCTGTTCAGGGGTTTGCCACAAACAATTTTTGACAGCAGCTTCATGGTATCATGATCCCGCAATTGCAGGTAATAAGATGGCAGGTTGACCCACACATACCGGGGTGGCATGGTATCCGGCAACAATTTATACCTGTCCATTGATATAGCGATACGGATGAATTTATCCTTGTCAGACAGGTTAAGCAACCGAAGAGTGGCTTCCCCTGCTTTGCCATCTGCAGTAATGCCATGCCTTTTCTGAAATTTCTTTACTCCTTCCGCCAATGTTGCTGAATCTGCCGGAATGCTATCGGATGCAATAAAACCGCCTTGATATAACCTTGTCTGTAAAGCTTTTCTATAAGTATTTCTTGAAACCGGGTCTTTTCCCTGTGGGGGCACGATAGTAAATGGGCGGTTGTCCGCACTGTCCAAAAACTTTTGAATGCCTGCTTTTAAAGCCCGGTATCCCCAATGCTTCGGTTCAAGTGATCTCATTACCTGTGATAATGATGCGGATTGCTTTAACGCATCCCATTGTTTTATATAAAAATCATCCGTGAGCACTGAATCAGTTCTGAGTGTAATGCTATCTTTTGGCAAACGGCCCAGCTTTATATCTTTTACCATTTGCATAAAAGCATCTGTCAGCAGGAGGTCGGCTCTTGACCACAATACTGCATCCCTTCTTTCAGTTTTCGCAAGGCTATCATTCACAAACATCCTATGAATGCTATCCAGTTGCGGGAAATGATAATCTTCGGGGAAGAGACCATAAAGTTTAGCGGTTGCTATAAAATGAAACAATGAATCGCCGGCAGGTTTCCATTGCTCTTTGCTGCTCCATACAGGTTCAAACCGGCCCTTTTCATAAATAAGCTGCAGCAGTTTAGTATTCAAAAGAAAAACAGAGTCGCCAATGTTTCCATTATTAGCAATAGCATATTCCAGTGTCTCGCGGGTATTATCGGTAACTTTTTCATCCAATTGTTCAGGTGAACTGGCTATGTCGCTGCCGGGAGGATTTTTACTGTTATTACAGGCTGACAGGAAAAGAATGAATGCAATAAAGTATATAAACGGGTACGAAGAACTTTTTTTATTCATAGATAGTAAAATGGGGGTGGAAAACATATCCAATTTTTAAACTAATTTACCTGTTCAGAATCTTGGCGGATATGGGCCACAAAGTACGCAATCGTTTCTTCATTTACCCGGCAATAATGGGTATTTTTTCCGCAGTTATACATCTTAATTGCCAGGCACAGGACATTGTCTTTAAAAAACCACCTGTAACCAGGAATCTGCATCTATATAAAAGACAGGTGGAAGTGGATTCAAATAAAAAGATGGTGGAGTTACGTTCATCTATTCCCGGGCTTGTCTATGATCTTCGGTATGCCGGCGCCAATAATTTTATCCAGGTACAGGTTTACCCTGACGATACCCATGAAACTTTTCTACGGCTACCGGCTGTAAAGGCGCTGGCAAAAGTGCAGCAGCAACTAAATAAAAAAGGTTTGGGGTTAAAAGTTTTTGATGCTTACAGGCCTTATTCCATTACATTAAAATTCTGGGAACTGGTGAAAGATGAACGTTATGTTGCCAATCCCGCCAAAGGCAGCGGCCATAACCGGGGAGTTGCCATTGATGTTACGATCATCCATTTGCAAAGTGGTGAGGAACTGGATATGGGAACCGGCTTTGATAATTTCAGTGACAGCGCCCATCATTCTTTTAAGAAATTTCCCAACGAAGTTTTGCAAAACAGGTTGTTGTTAAAAAATACCATGGAGAAAAACGGGTTTAAAGCGCTGGATACAGAATGGTGGCATTATTTGCTTTCTTCCTGGAGCAGGTTTGAATTATTGGATATTGATTTCAGCATCCTGGGACAATCATTATGAGTATAACTAAAACGATCATCCGCCTGCTGACTTTCCAAATTGAAAGAGATGAAATGCTGGCTTTTAATCACAGGCATTTTATCGCAGGGCTTATCGGCACATGGCTGGTCGGCATTGGCAGGTATTGGGACGATCCCGGCGCTAAACTCCTACAACATCTTGGATTAGGTTCTGTTATTTATATTTTCTGTTTAGCGGCTTTTATCTGGCTGATCATTCTTCCATTTAAAGTGGAAAAATGGAGTTATTTCAGGGTCCTGACTTTTGTTGGGCTTACTTCTTTTCCGGCATTACTGTATGCGATCCCGGTTGAAAGATTTTTATCAAAGGCCGCTGCTTCACAATTAAATGTTTTATTCCTGGCAAGTGTTGCGACGTGGAGATTGTGCCTGCTATTTATGTTTATGAGAAAGTACTGTTTGTTTCCATCACACCTTGTTTTTTCAGTTGCCCTATTACCTGTTTGCGTCATTGTAAATATCCTGAGTGTCCTTAACCTCGAAAGGGCAGTATTTGAAATCATGGGAGGTCTGCGTGAAAATACAGCTAACGACAATGCTTATTTTGTTCTTTTGGTGATAACAGTTATCTCCTATATTCTTATACTGCCTGTACTGGCAGTATATATTTACGAAATAATTGAAAGGCAAAGAAGAAGAAACAAAAAAAAGCAAAAGGGATTATAAAACTAAAATATCAATGACAGCATCAGTATTAATTGGTCCGTAAATATGCGGAAAGGTATCTTGTACAGAAGGAGACCAGTCAAAAATAAACTTACTGGTGAGCTTATCTGTATCAATCACCAGTTTTACCAGGTCAGTTTGTCCTGCAAAATATCTTTCTAATACTCCAGCTACCTGGTGATCCTGCGAACAATGGATAAAGCCTTCAGCTTTTAATGAAGGATGTTCATAAAAGCCTTTCTCTTTTGCAGCGCTCCAATCGGCGCCGGTAGTAACATGATAAATAATGGGCATGACTGTTAATGAGTTTTCCCGGTTATACTATAACCGGTTTGATTTGTTGTGCCAGTAAAAGAAAATCAACCAGCGTAACCGCTGTCGCGGCTTCAAGAATGACTGGGGCGCGAAGAGCTACACAAAGATCATGACGGCCTTTAACAGAAAAATCTTCTGTTTTCCCTGTATCCCAGTTCAGGCTATTCTGTGATTTAGGAGTAGAAGAAGTAGGTTTGATCGCTATACGAAATACCAGTTCATTGCCATTACTGATACCTCCTACGATACCACCGGCATGATTGGTCCTCGTTTTGCCTTCCATATTTTCAATAGCGTCATTATGTTCACTCCCAAACATTTTTGCTGCGGCAAATCCCGTTCCGAACTCTATACCCCGTACAGCAGGTATAGCAAATACAATATGCGCTAAGGATGATTCCAAAGAATCGAAGTAAGGTTCGCCAAGACCAACAGGCAAACCATTCACCCTGCATTCAACAATTCCGCCAACAGAATCTTTGGCATCAATAGCGTTTTGTAATCCTTTTTCAAGATCTTTTTCTCCGCCGATCTCGGTAACTGCTGCATTAACAGTGATTCTGCTTTCTTTAACCTCACCCTCCAACTCCCTCTCCTCCGGAGAGGGAGAGTCAGACTCCGATATTTGAAAAGTGTTTCGCTCTTTCAAGCCTTTACTTATATTTTTTAAAACTGAAGCTATATCCTTTAACACTTGTTCATTGGTAAACCGAAGCAAATGATATTTATGTTCCTTTAACCATTCAGACCTGGCAGCATCATATTTTACCTGTTCCTCTTCATTATGATAGCCTCCATCAATCTCAATGATTAATTTTTTTTCAAGACATACAAAATCCGGGATAAAGCCTGCAATCGGATGTTGCCTTCTGAATTTATAGCCATCTATTTGCCTGTTTCTTACTGCTTGCCAAAGCTGTTCTTCGGCCTGTGTTGGATTATGTCTGTTCTGCCTGGCAAAGTCCTTTAAATTTATCCAATCAGCTGTTGTGTTAGTAATATATCCAGGCGCTGCGGATTGTGCTGTTCCCCTCTCCTTTGGAGAAGGGTTAGGGGTGAGGTGTTGCATCAATTTTTTCGCAATAGCGCCCGCTGCTACCAACCCCGTCGTCAACCTGGCACTGAAATGTCCGCCGCCACGATAATCCTCATGGCCACCGAATTTCTGATGGGCCACCCAGTCAGCATGACCCGGCCTCGGGATACTTCTTTGCTTTTGATAATCTTCGCTGCGGGTATTCTTATTTTCAAAAAAAATAGTGATAGGAAAACCAGTGGTCTTTCCGTTAAAAAGGCCGCTTTTAAAAATGGGATAATCCGCTTCCTGCCTTGGTGTAGTGCCTTTTTGCTTACCTCCTTTTCTTCTTTCCAGGTCGGGCAGCAGGTCTTCTTCTGTCAATGATAAACCAGCAGGGCAACCGTCAATGACAATGCCTACGGATTCACCATGTGATTCACCAAAAATGGAAACACGAAATATTCTTCCAAAACTATTCATGAAACGTAAACTTATTATTTAAAGATACATCAGCGCCCAGCTTTTTCAAATCTTCATAAAAATCAGGATACGATTTATTCACTGCCTGCGCTTCTTCTATCACCATCTCGCTGGTTGCTTTCAAACCCGCCACCGCGCAGGCCATTGCAATACGATGATCATGGTTAGAATGAACATCAGCGCCTTTCACAATGCCATTACCCTGGATGATCATTTCATCCCGCTCTAATTTGATCAACACTCCCATCTTATCAAACTCGTCCTGCAGCGTCAATGCACGGTTACTTTCCTTATGCACCAGCCTGCTTACTCCTTTGATAGTTACTCTTCCTTTGCAATAAGCAGCTAATGCAACCAATGGTGGAAAAAGATCAGGGCAATCCGTAGCATCAAAATAAAAACCATTCATGTCAGTGGGATGAATTCTTATTCCTTTTGCTTCCATAGCAATGCCCGCATTGGCAGCCATTAATGCATCAATAATGGCTTTATCCGCTTGTGTAGAAGCCAGGTCCAATCCTCTTACGGTAATCGGCCCGGCGATAGCGCCCGCTACAAGAAGAAATGCGCCGCCACTCCAGTCGCCTTCAACAGTGTAAGAAGCCCCGGCACCCTCTAAGTCTCCTCCGAAGGGGGAGACTTGCGAAGAGTCATTATGAAAAATGAACTCTTCATAGTTTCTATTCTCTGGAATTTTTAATCCAAATTTCTTCATCACATCCAATGTCAAATCAATGTAAGGCTTGCTCTTCAGATTATTGACCTTAATGGAAACAGATGATGCCAGCCCTCCCTCTCCTTTGGAGAGGGAGTTGGAGGGTGAGGCTGCATACGCCATCAGTAACCCAGTCAAAAACTGAGAACTCAATGAACCGTCCACTTCTATATTCGCGGGTTGTAAAGGTCCTTGTATTACCAATGGCAATTTTCCCTTCTGACTTTTGATCTTTACATTCAACTGCGGAAGTATCTCGTCAAAAAAATCCATCGGTCTTGTTGTCAAACTACCTGAGCCATTGATCCTGATTTCTTTATCGCTTAATGCTACTAATGGCGTAAACATACGGATACTAAGTCCTGATTCTCCACAATTAATTTCTGGTGAAACAGGCTGCACTCCGTCACTCGTCACTTTTAGTTTTTCGCTTTCTTCTTCAAACTTTGCGCCTAAACGTTGAATAATATCCAACGCCGCTTTATCATCATTACTATGCCCGGGGTTATGGATAATAGTTGTTCCTTTTGCAAGCAATGCCGCAGCACAGGCTCTTTGCATAGAGCTTTTAGATGCCGGAGCCTGGATATTGCCTTTTAACTGAGATGGTTGTATTGTTACTATCATTAATCTTTTTTATAAAATTCTTTTGTTACTTCAATCAATCCTTCAATATGATTATTAAACTCTTCTAATTCTTCCGCCGGCACCCATAGCTCGTTATGAATTTCGCCGCCTACGTTTTGTATTTCAAACTTCAACGAATATTCTTTGTCAACTTGAAATTTTGTCACAAATCCTGATCCATACGCAGGTACATTCCATTGTTCACTAATTTGTATGGCATACTCCTCATTCATCACAGGGTAAAAAATAGGTTGTTCAGGTAATCTCGGGGGAAATTTTTTCCAGCCTGATTCTTTGATTAGTTCCAATTCCTTTGGACCAACTGGCCTGTACAATTCAATGGTATCCATACTATAATCCTGAAATAATTTTTTCCAACTGACTTACAGGAATACTTTTCACCACCCCCTTCCCTATCTTCTCCAGCATTACATAATTCATCTCTTTCTTCTCCCGCTTCTTATCCATCTTCATGACATGAAATACCTTTTGCTTATCAAACTCTATAAAGGTTGGCAGGTTGTATTGCACCAACAATCTTGTTACCTTACCGGCATCTTTAAATCCCATGATATTTTCTGAGATCACAGATGCATAGGCCATACCAATAGCGACTGCCTGGCCATGCATCAGTTCGTATTGGTTCTCCAAAGCATGTCCAAGTGTGTGTCCAAAATTCAATAGACGCCTGTCACCTTTTTCAAACTCATCCTGTTGCACTACTTTAGTTTTGATGATAGCGTTTCGTTTTACCAGTTCGCTGATCGCTTTCTTTTTTCCCTGGAAAGTTTTAAAAGAACTAGCCTCTAATTGTTTGAACATTGCCGCATCCTTTATACAGGCATGTTTGATGATCTCGGCAAAACCATTTTCCCATTCCTGTTGCGGCAGCGTATCAAGAAAACTCATATCATGCAAAATGAATGACGGCTGACGGATCAATCCTACCATATTCTTATACACACTTACATCAATACCGTTCTTACCGCCTATTGAAGCATCTACCAATGCCAGCAATGATGTAGGGACAAACCCGAAATTGATTCCCCGCATATATACGGCAGCAACATAACCTGTAATATCAGTGACCACGCCCCCGCCAATGCCAATCACAGTTGTCTTACGGTCAGACCCGAAACTGATCAGTTGTTCTATCACCGCATCCACCGTTGATTGCACTTTATGTTCTTCGCCGGCTTTCAGCACAATTGTATTCCACCCTTTGAATCTTTTTTCATGATGACCAAAAACATTTTCATCTGTGATGATAACAGAATATTTCTGATCAACTATCTTCTTCAGTTGAGAAATACTTCCTTCGAAATAGAAGCCCGTTGATGAAGTGGAAAATTTATAATTGATATGCTTCATTGTGTCTTGTCTCGCAACGGCGCAAAGACGCTACGAAGAAAGTTGATTAATTGAGCTTCGTTAATTGTTGAATAGAATTACTACAGTATCCCGATAACTATCGGGACGACGCAAGGGACGATGATAGCAGCACTGTCGCTAGGTTCATGATTCACTACTCACTACTCACTATTCACCACTCATGAATCCAGCACCTTCTTCTGATGATTGATACTTTCCATGTGTACCGCATCAAAATACTTCGTGATAAATTCTTTGCTCAATCCATTCTTCTCTCCTTTGGCAAATGCTTTTTCAATGATCTCGTTCCAGCGACTGGTCTGCAGGATCGTAATATTATTCGTTTTTTTATACTGCCCGATCTTCTCCGCGATCTTCATCCGCTGGCTGAGTATCTGCATCAGTTCATCATCCAGGTGGTTGATCTGCTGGCGCAATTTTTCCAGCGCCGCATGATATTCTTCCGAATTAATATCTTCTTTTCTCCAAATGATGGTATCCAGCATTTCACTCAATTGTGCGGGTGTCACCTGTTGCTTCGCATCACTCCATGCTTTATCAGGATCAATATGGCTTTCGATCATCAGGCCGTCATAGTCAAGGTCAATAGCCCGCTGCATTACTTCCAGCAAAATATCACGACGGCCACAGATATGCGAAGGGTCATTGATGATGGGCATATCGGGATGCTTCAGTTTCATTTCAATCGCCAGGTGCCACATCGGTGCGTTGCGGTATTCCGTATTTCCATAGGAAGAAAAACCGCGATGGATCAAACCAATTTGTTTGACACCGGCCCTGGCTACTCTTTCTACCGCACCTGCCCATAATTCCAGGTCAGGATTGATAGGATTTTTTATCATCACCGGTACATCCACACCTCTTAATGCATCCGCCACTTCCTGTACACTGAAAGGGTTCACGGTTGTTCTCGCACCGATCCACAATACATCCACATCAAACGTGAGCGCATCCTGTACTTGTTTGCCGGTAGCTACTTCCACTGTTGTCGGCAAGCCTGTTAACTTCTTTGCCTGTTGCAACCAGGGCAAACCTTTGGCGCCGATACCTTCAAACATTCCGGGTTTGGTTCGTGGTTTCCAGATGCCGGCGCGGAGCATATCCACTTTGCCGGTGGCGGCGAGAGCTTGCGCTGTCGCCAGTACCTGCTCTTCTGTTTCTGCACTGCAAGGCCCGCTGATGATCAGTGGCCTTTTGTTCCATGCCTGTTGCACGGTGTCTTTTGTTGGTTGTTCCAGAGTCTGCATTTTTTATTTTGATTTGTAAAGTTATTAATTATGTTGCCAGCTTCAGTAATTCTTATCTGTTTTCGTTGCGTCCGCCAGCCGGCGGATCAAGGTTCAGTCCGCTATTCAGCTTTTAATAATTCATCAATGATTGGTTTTGCCTTTAGGTATGCTTCCGTCTCAGCTTTTTCATCAATCGGGCCTCCAATCCATGCTTCTTTAATTTTACCTTTTTTATCAATTATATAAGTGGTTGGGTAGCCTGAACCTCCAAACATATCAATAACTGCATCGGCATCAGATAACAGACTAAAATCGAATTTATATTTTGGGAAGAAATCAACATTCAGCCTTTTTAAAGTTTCATAAGTCATAGCCAGGAATACAACATTTTTATCCCGGTATGCATCAACAAGCTTATTTAAAGCTGGCAATTCGGCAATGCAAGGATGACAATCGATAAACCAAAGGTTAATGACCAGTATCTTGCCACGTAATTTTTCAGCTTCAATTTTTTGTCCTGAAATAGTTGTGACAGAAAAATCAGGCATTTGTTTTCCAATTACACAATCATGCCACTCATTCCAGGGGTTCTTTCCTTGTTTCAAAACAGTATCCATATGCAAAAAATTCTTTTCAGCACATTTGAATAAATCGTTTTGAGCTGAAGAAACTTTTGTCAATAAAGTAATAAACAACAATACAGAAGCTACTTTCATAAGTAACAATTATTTAATTATCCTCCTTATCTTATTCGCATCCTCAATCAGCTTCATCAAATAGCCACTATCTTCTTTCTCAATACTTTCTTTAAAGCGGGTTAGTTGCGCAATATGCTCCTTTAATACATCCAGTACATTCTCTTTATTCTGCATAAAGATCGGCACCCACATGGCCGGGTTGCTCTTAGCCAACCGTACTGTACTTTCAAAACCCGCAGAAGCTAATTCAAAAATGGCCTGCTCTTCTTTTTCTTTTTCCAGCACCGTATTGGCAAGGGCAAACGAAGTGATATGGGAAATATGACTGACGTAGGCTGCATGTAAATCATGTGCTTTCGCTTCCATTTCCAGCAGGTGCATCCCGATCTTTTTATACATATATCTTACCCACTCCAGCGCATCCGCGTCACTTTCATCCGGGTTACAAATAATAACAGCTTTGTTCTCATAGGCGCCACGCACCGCTGCCTGCGGACCGCTGTATTCGGTACCCCACATAGGATGCGTGGCTACATATCTCCCCCTTTTGGGATGATTCTTAATGACATTTACCAATTGAGCTTTGGTAGAGCCAAGATCAACAACGATCTGTTTGTCTATCCTGTCCATTAATGCAGGTAATAGTTCAACCAGTTTATCAACCGGTATCGCCAATATGATGACATCCGACGCTTCAATGGCTTCATCCATGTCCATTACCTCATCCACAAGCTCCAGTTCCAATGCTTTTTGTTCATGCTCCTTACTCATATCCACACCGATCAGCCGCGATGAAATTTTCTTTTCATGCAACTGAATGGCTAATGAACCTCCGATAAGGCCCACTCCTACTATAGCTATCTTCTTTCTTTCCATTTTAATAATTATGAATTATGAGTTAAGAATTATAAATGACGAATTGATGCTTTCCTTTTTCATTCATCATTCTGCATTCTTAATTCGCGTGATCGCTTCTTCGAACTTTCCAACAGTTGCACATAAACTCACTCTCACATATTTATTTCCCGCACTCCCAAATATTCCACCAGGGGTAATAAATACATTTGAATGATATAATACCTCATCACTCAGCGCATATCCATCTTTATATTTAGCCGGTATCCTTGCCCACACAAACAAGCCCGCCTGTTCCCTGGAAAACTTACATTTCAAAAGTTTTAGTAATTCAAATATCTTTTCTCTTCTTTCCCTATATACAGCATTCACTTCATCCTGCCATTCTTTTCCTAAAGACAATGCCTTAGCCGCTGCCAGTTGCACAGGCAAAAACATACCGCTGTCCATATTACTTTTAAACCGCAGCACTTCTTCTATTCTTTCTTTAGCCCCGCAAAGCATACCTATTCTCCAGCCGGCCATATTGTGCGACTTGCTTAATGAATTCAATTCGATCACGCAGTCTTTTGCTCCTTCAGCGCTTAATAAACTCATCGGGTTTTCATTCAGGATAAAACTGTAGGGATTATCGTGAATAATAAGGATATTATGTTGCTGCGCAAACGATATTAATTTTTCAAACAACTCTTTTGATGGCAGTTGACCCGTTGGCATCTGCGGGTAATTGACGAATAGCAGCTTTACTTTCCGCAGCTTCTTTTCATCCAGTTTATCAAAATCCGGCTCGTAATTATTCTTCTCCTTCAGTTTGTACTCAACACATTTTCCACCAGCCAGCATTACTGCGCTTCTGTAAGTAGGATAGCCAGGGTTGGGCACTAATACTTCATCACCCTTATTAAGGTAGGTCATACATATATGCATGATACCTTCTTTACTTCCAATCAGTGGTAATATTTCTGTATCAGGGTTCAGCTCCACTCCATACCATTTCTTATACCATTCACTCATCGCTTTTCTTACTACCAGTGATCCTTTGTAAGATTGATAGGCATGAACATCCGGCTTTGCGCTTTCTTCCTGTAATGTTTTGATGACATCCGGATGCGGTGGCAGGTCAGGACTGCCGATACCAAGATTAATGACCTGTTTGCCCTGTTTGTTCAATTCATCTATCTCCCGCAATTTTTGCGAGAAATAATATTCACCAATTCCTTCTAATCGTTTTGCTACTTCCATAATCCTCTTTTATAAACTCCATAAATTTTTATTCCGGCTGTCAATGGTTCTATCGTTTCCATCACTTTGTTAAACTGTTCCGCCGAATCAAATTCCATATCAACATGAAAACTATATTTGAAATCACTGCCCGGTATCGGGAAACTTTGCAGCTTGCTTAAATTGATACCTCCGTCAGCGATCGTCATCAGCACTTTCGCCAGGCTTCCCTTTGAATGATCTGTATGAAAATTAACTGAGGCCTTATCGGCGTTGTCCACTTTTGCCGCAGTTTCTTCCCGTTGCAATACTAAAAACCGGGTGTAATTATTTTTCAGGGTATGAATGTTCGGGGCTATTATATCCAGGTCATATAACTCGGCAGCCAGTTTGCTGGCGATGGCCGCTATATGTTTGCTTTTATGCTGGTGAATATGCTTGGCGCTTAAAGCTGTATCATCCGTTTCCACCAGTTTCCATTTATACTTGTCAAGAAAACCATAGCACTGTTGCAATGCCATCGTATGGGAATGTACTTCCCGTATATCCCCCAGTTTAACACCGGGATTGACCAACAGGTTCTGCCTTATTTGTAAATAGATCTCTCCGACAATTTGCAGGTTTGATTTTTGCAGTAAATTATAATTAGCCAAAATGCTCCCTGCAATAGAATTCTCAATAGCCATTACACCGCCGTCACTTTCCTTTTTATTCGCAGCTACCCTGACTACATCCCTGAAGGTATCGCAGGCAATCACCTGTGTTTCTTTTCCATAAAATAATTGTGCAGCCACCTGGTGAAAGCTGCCCTCGTAACCCTGTATAGAAATTCGTTTCGTCAAGGCCCCCTTGCGACCTCCCTCTAAGGGGGAGGTCATCAACGCACTAACCTCGCTTTTCAACGATTCTACTTGTTTTGATGATTCTTTCATAACATTTTTTACTCTATAAAATCTTAAATCAGTTTTCAAAATTTGGGCTCTGAAGCCCCTCCTTCGGAGGGGTTTGGGGAGGCCCAGTAAACAGGAATCCCGGCCTTTTGGCCGGGATTCTTTATGTTGATTTTCGTTCTTATTAATTTGATTTCAACAAAAGCATTCCCGGCTTCATTCTAAAATAAAAGAAGTAAAAATAAAAACGGGTAAATGTTGCTGCGATTGTCATTGAGTAACAAATATAACTTTCCGTAGTATTCCAAACAATTTTTTCTTTTGACTATTATCTGCCACCGCCTGTATTAGCATCATTCATCCTTATTTTTCTGCCCCGGTAATTTTTTCCATCCATCGCTTTGATCATTTTCTTACCTGCTGTCGGTTCAATTTCGATCCAGCTTGTCATTTCCTTCATATCAATACGGCCAAGCACTTCTTTCTTCAAATCACTCATATCCAGGATAAACTGCAGGAAACTTGCCTTATAAAATCCATCCTTGGTTCCAAGATTTACAAACAAGCGTTGGTAGTTACCGTTGCCACCAAAACTTCTTCCCTTTGTATCACGGTCGCGGGATGAAGACCTCTCCGGCCTGTCTGTTACGCGACGTTCTGTTCTCCTGTCATCAGCACGCATATTAAGATCGGCTGCATTCTCATAATATTTAAGAAAACGGTCAAACTCCAATGCCGCCACTCTTTGCAGGATCTCTTCTTTTTCTATCGTTCCGAATTTTTCTTTTAACAGGGGTATATACGTTTCATATTCACCATGACTGATATCGGCCTGCAGCATTTTGTCAATAAAATGAAAAAACTGTTTACGGCAAACATCTTTACCACTTGGCACATCCATTTTATGCACACGGGTATTCACTAACCTTTCTATTTGCCTGAGGCGATAAACTTCTTTGGGTGTTACAATAGAAACAGAAATGCCGCTTTTTCCCGCCCTGCCTGTACGGCCGCTCCGGTGTGTATATACTTCCACATCATCAGGCAGTTCATAGTTAATAACATGAGTAATACCTGTTACATCTATACCGCGGGCGGCTACATCAGTAGCAATCAATAACTGGATGCTTTTATCACGGAAAAGCCCCATCACTTTATCCCGTTGCTGCTGCGTCAGGTCGCCATGTATAGCATCTATATCATAACCTTCTCTTGTCAGTCGTTCAGCGATATCCTGCGTATCGGCTTTGGTGCGGGCAAACACAATACCGTAAATACCGGGGTTAAAATCAATGATACGTTTTAATACTTCGTAACGATTGTGATGCTGTGTAGCATAATACTGGTGATCAATGTTAGCAGCCCCTGCATTGGTTTTTCCAATAGTAATTTCAAAAGGCTGGCTCATGTATTTTTTACTCACCTGTCTTATTTCCGCCGGCATCGTAGCGCTGAACAGCCATATACTCTGGCGGTTGGGCGTATTTTTTAAAATGAATTCGATATCATCTTTAAAACCCATATTCAGCATTTCATCCGCTTCATCCAGTACCACGTAGTTGATCTTTTCAAGGTTGATCGCTTTTCTCTCAATAAGATCAATTAATCGTCCGGGGGTGGCCACTACGATCTGGGTTCCTCTTTTCAGGTCCCTTATCTGCATGGTAATGGATGTGCCGCCATATACAGCGGTCACGGAAATAATAGCTGAACCTTTTTTAAAACTTCCAAGGTCATTGGCTATCTGCAAACAAAGTTCCCGTGTAGGGCAGATGATCAACGCCTGCGGGAACCGGTCTTCTTTATTGATGAGTTGTAATAATGGTAAACCAAACGCTGCTGTTTTACCTGTACCTGTTTGTGCCAGGCCGATAAAGTCTTTTGTACCCTGTAATAAAACAGGTATAGCTTTTTCCTGAATGGGAGTGGGTTGTGTAAAACCCAATGCGCTAATGGAACGGAGTAACCCCTCCTCTACGCCTAACGATTCAAATGTGGTCACTGAATAATATATTTAATTTATTTCGAAGATGCGGCGGCAAAGGTAACTGATTTAAACTGAGTAAAACTACCTGTAAACCAATACTGCCCGGGGAGCAGAGCAGAACGGGAATTAATCACTGGTAAAAAAAAGCCACTCCGAAAACCGGAGTGGCCCCTAACGATTGCTTGCCAATATAAAACTCTTATTATTTAGCAGGAGTATCAACCTTTACTGCAGGAGTATCAACTTTAACTGCAGGAGTGTCAACTGTTACTGCAGGAGTATCAATCTTTACCGCAGGAGTATCAGTTGTTTCTTTGTTTTCTGCTTCGTTGTTACAAGCTACAAAACCAAGGCTAGCTACTGCCAATACGATGAAAAGCTTTTTCATTTGTTGTGAATTTTTGAGTTTTTATGAAATATTTCGTTGTTTATACCGGAAACTGGAAAAGGTAACCCGGAATCCTAAACTTTTTTTTTCAGGCTGCTATAGGGTTACTATTTTTAAAAAAATGTATTAAATACGGGAATAGTGAAACAAGAAGGCAACGAACAAGCTTTGCTCCGGGGACTGGCACGAAACGACAGAAAGGCTGTTGAAATGATCTATAAGGAGAACTACAACATGGTTCTGAGCCTGGTAATCAACAACAACGGGTCTGCAGATGACGCAAAGGACATATTCCAGGAGGCAATGATAGTTCTTTATGAAAAGGCAAAATCGGGCACATTCGAGCTGAACTGCCTGATCAAAACCTATGTTTATTCTGTAAGCAGGAGGCTATGGCTCAAAAAACTACAGCAGGCCAATCGTTTTTCCGAAGTAGGAGATATAGAGTCCGTGGTGCCGGTGGAAGACGATATGGAAGACCATGCGAAAAAGAACTCGGAGTTCGAGATGATGGATAAAGCGATAAACAACCTTGGTGAACCCTGTAAAAGTTTGCTGGAAGCTTTTTACCTGCAAAAAAAGAATATGCAGGAAATAGCGGTTGATTTTGGATACACTAATGCGGAAAATGCCAAGACCCAGAAATATAAATGCCTGATGAGATTAAAGAAAATATTTTTTACACACTATAAAAACGGAAACGGTGATGAATGATAACAACGAAATAATGATTCTGGATTCTGTAGAACGTTATATCCGCGGAGAAATGAACCCTGACGAGAGGCTTTATTTTGAAAATCTCCGTAAAACAAATCCAGCCATTGATCAGCTCGTAGTGGAACATACATTGTTCCTGCAGCAACTGAACCAGTTTGGTGACGCTCAAAAGTTCAAGGCGGCGCTGCATGATGTGCATATTGATCTGTCAGAGCAAGGCAAGATCAATTCTGACAAATTAAGTGGTAAGGCCAAAGTAGTATATCTGTGGAAACGTTACAGGAGAGTGGCGGCGATTGCGGCTTCTATCGCCGGTATTACAGCTATCAGTATTTCCATGCTGGTAAATTCATTAACGCCGGCATTGAAAGATCCTAAAGTGCAGGAACTGGTTCATGAAGTGAAAACGATAAAAGACAACCAGAAACTTTTAGATCAGAAAATTGATAATGTTGATAACAAAACAAATCAGCAGCCTATTATCCCCACTCCTGTTCGTTTTAATGGTACAGGTTTCCTGATTGATGCAAAAGGATTAATGATCACCAATGCGCATGTAGTAAAAAATTCAAGAAATATTTACATACAAAATAACAAAGGCGACCAGTTTAAGGCCATCGTGTTAAAACTGGATATACTCCGTGATGTAGCCATTATTAAAATTGATGATGATCGCTTCAAACCTTCTTCATCTCTTCCGTATGGTTTCCGCAAAAGCGCTTCCGATATCGCAGAGCCTATCTTCACACTAGGCTTTCCCCGGGATGAAATAGTGTATGGTGAAGGATATTTAAGCGCCAAAACAGGTTTTAACGGAGATACGCTTAGCTGCCAGATCTCAGTTGATGCAAACCCCGGCAACAGCGGTGGGCCGGTATTTAACAGGAATGGGGAAGTAATAGGCATTTTGAGTACTAAAGAAAACCGTGCTGAGGGAGCTGTATTCGCCATTCAATCCAAATACATTTTTAAAGCGATGGATGAGTTGAAGAAAAATTCATTGTACGAAAATGCAAAAATAACTGCCAAGTCAAACGTAGGGGGATTAGATAAAGTACAACAGGTAAAGAAAATACAGGACTATATATTTATGGTAAAAGGTGATTAACCCTATCAGATATATAAATGAGAAAGCCGCCTTTCGGGCGGCTTTCTCTATAAAGACAGGTTAGTATTCTTTTAACTCCAGAGACGCTCAGGATATTCACCACTGTTAATCAGTGCATGTAAACTTTTTTCCACAGCGGGCGCATCCTCTTTATACGTTACACCAAACCATTCTGACGCAGTGGGTATTACTTCGATAGTACCGCCTTCCTGTATGAAACGATCAGCCACGATGGGAATAAAGAACTCCGACTTGGGGTCGTTGATATTATTTTGCAAAAACTCCCTGAATACTTTTTGTGTATAAGAAAAAAAGGAGGGATGAAAGCACCAGAAATTCATGGATACACTGGTATCGCGGGCCAGTTCATGCGGTTCCTGGTTATCATTACAAAGAATCTTACCTTCTTTTTCAGAAATATTAAGACGCTCAGAAATGGAAGCAAGATTGCCATTACTATCAAGCGTACAAACACCCCGGTTTACAGTACCATGATCGGATAATGTCTTCAGCAGGTCATAACCAATGATAGCATTATTACTTTCCGTGCAATCGTTTATTAAAAAATCGGCTGCATCCTGGAAAGCCGACTGACCATAAAAATCATCTGCGTTTATTACAGCAAAAGGTTCTTTTACTGCATCCATAGCACAAAGCACCGCATGGGCGGTACCCCAGGGCTTTTTCCTCTCTTCCGGGATAACAGTGCCTTCAGTAAAGCTTGCTATTTCCTGGAATACATATTCAATAGCGATGCGGCCATCCAGCTTAGGTTCAAATATGTTTTTAAAGTCGTCGGCAAATTCACGGCGGATGATAAAGGCAACTTTCCCAAATCCTGCACGAATAGCATCATAAATAGAATAATCCATGATCGTTTCACCACCGGGACCGAATCCCTGTATCTGTTTCATACTTCCATAACGTGACGCCATGCCGGCTGCGAGTATTACTAATGTAGGCTGCATATATAACTTTAAATTTGCGGGACGAAATTAGTTGAAAATAATTAAGCTGTTCATTCTTTTTCTACATGCATTTGTCATTTGATCATATTACAATTGACCCCGTTAATTTATTTGCTCAAAAAAATATTGCTGTTTCTGTAGTAAGGCTGGACAAAATTCATACCGTCATTTCCGGTAACAAATGGTTCAAACTGCAGCGCTACCTGGAAGATGCCGACAAGCTGAATAAAAAAAAGATCGTCACATTCGGCGGGACGTATTCAAATCACATCGTTGCAGTAGCGGCAGCCTGTAAAATGAACGGACTGGCTTCAGCAGGTATTATCCGTGGAGAAAGACCGAAGCTTCTTTCTCATACATTGGTACAGGCAGAGGAATATGGCATGCAATTACATTTTATCAGCCGGGAGGATTATAATAAGAAAATCATTCCGTATTCATTACAACAGGATGAAAACTATCTTATCAATGAGGGTGGGTATGGTGAAAAAGGCGCCTTCGGCGCCGCTGCTATTCTAAATTATTCCGGTAAAGATTTTACACATTGCTGTTGCGCTGTTGGTACAGGAACGATGATGGCCGGTTTGATACAGGCTGTATCACCGTATCAAAAAGTAATTGGCATCAGTGTGTTAAAAAATAACTTTGAACTGGAAGAAAATGTCCGGGCATTGACCAAAAATGCACGAAAGGAAGGTCAGATCATACATGATTATCACTTTGGCGGCTATGCTAAACATACACCGG
Source organism: Chitinophagales bacterium (assembly GCA_015654695.1). Lineage (GTDB taxonomy): Bacteria > Bacteroidota > Bacteroidia > Chitinophagales > Chitinophagaceae > VBAT01. The sequence goes on from JAATGJ010000072.1 coordinate 34,721, forward strand.
CATTGATCCATTTTATGAATGACTTTTACCGGCAAACAGTCATCCCTTCCGACTTTGTTTATACCGGCAAACTCTTCTATGCTGTAAGCGACCTGGTAAAAAACAATTTTTTCCCGGCAGGCAGCCGGTTGCTTTTGATCCATAGCGGTGGACTACAGGGAAATGATTCGCTGAAAAAAGGAACGTTAATCTATTAAACTTTGTTACATACCTGTATTATCTTTGACCATAACTGGCAAAAATGATCCAAACCCTGAGCCACACGCTGAATATGAAAAAAACGGTACTGATCTTATTCTCACTTGTTACTTCCCTGTACCTGCAGGCACAGGATACACTCCCAAATTTTTCCCTAACCAACGCCGGCAGCAACCGCATCGTTGTTGGCTGGACAAATACATTTGAAACCATCAGGCAAATCAGTATCCAGCGTTCATTTGACAGTGTTAAAAATTTTAAGACCATTCTTACTGTTCCGGATGCTACTACACTGCAAAATGGTTATGTGGATACAAAAGCCACCAATGATCACATGTTTTATCGCCTGTATATTTTATTAGACAAAGGTGTTTATCTTTTCAGCGATGCAAAAAAACCTGTTTGGGATACTTCAACAGTAAGAAAATTGGGATCACCGGGCAATCCATCTTTAACACTACCGGTAATTCCGAATGACCCTGTCTCAACTAACCCTGTAGTTTATAATAATATCGCAAAGACTGAATTATGGGTTCCCTCAAAATTCGTTTATACTTTTAAAGATGGCTATATCCGCATCAGCCTGCCGGAAGAAGATGACAAAAAATACAACATCAAATTTTTTACTGAGGACAACACACCGCTGTTCGAACTGAAAGATGTAAAAGAAAGGAATTTTAAAATCGAAAAAGCCAGTTTCTATAAAGCCGGCTGGTTCAAATTTGAATTATACGAAGATGGTAAGCTAAAAGAGAAGAATAAGTTTTATTTGCCGAAGGAGTTCTAGAGAAACAGGAATAAGCAATGGACAACAGGCAAATTGAATCCGGTATTTATTCATTGCCTGTTGCCAGTTGTCAATTTTTTTCATCTCTTAACTCTGTATTAAATACCTTTTCAAAATTCCTTTTTACTTTCTCTTTAGCTTCTTCAAAATCAACTTTCCGGCCAAGTTCTTTCTCAATGGAAGTAACCTGCTTGTTCTGGATACCACAGGGAATGATAAAATTAAAATAACCCAGGTCTGTATTTACATTTAGTGCGAAGCCATGCATGGTGATCCATCGGCTGCTACGCACACCGATAGCGCAAATCTTTCTTTCTTTTCCCGGCTTGTCCGCATCTATCCATACGCCCGTTTCTCCCTTTGATCTTCCCGCCTCTATTCCATATTCCGCCAGTGTAAGAATGATCATTTCTTCCAGGTTGCGTAAATACTTTCCTATATCTGTATAAAATTTTTCCAGGTCAAGAATCGGGTAGCCTACGATCTGTTGTGGTCCGTGAAAAGTAATATCGCCGCCGCGATTGGTACGAAAGAACTCAATACCTTTCATGTACCGCATTTCTTCATTGATAAGAACATTTTCAATATTACCGCTCTTGCCCAATGTATAGACCGGAGGATGTTCTACAAGAAGGAAGTAATGCTGAGTCTGAAGTTCAGAGTCGGGAGCCGGAAGTTGATTCTCTATAACTACTAACTCCTGACTATAAACTAATGACTTTTTCCTCACATTTTCCTGTAATAGCCGCTCCTGGTAATCCCAGGCGGTTTTGTAGTCCATTATCCCCAGATCACGAAATATGACTTCCTGTTTGCTCATTATAGTACAAATTTATCAATTGGCGGGGACTTATGTTACTTTTGCGGGATTATGGTCTATCAAAGACCCATAAGGACAAACCTTAATAGAAAATAATCAAAATACTGACTTAACCTTATTAGTATATAAAACAGGGCCTCCCTTTTTTCAGGATGCGTTGCCCGAATAAGGTAATAAGGTGGAGGGGGTACGTGATGTACTACTTTTCTACTAAGGTTTTACGTTACAGTTGATATTTACCTTTCACGAACAGCATGAACAATAGATATAACGAAATCAAAAGATAACTTTGCAAACACTGAATAGTGAACAGAATCCTGAATGAAGCCCTTCGCTTTGCTATCGGTAAAATTGCAATGAAGTTGACAGTAGTACTATAGTTAGTTAACAAATAAAATTATGTCAAACGAACAATATAAAGAAGAAGAGGTGTCGCCGGAAGTCAATGATGATCTGTATGAACGCTTTTCCATTACGATTGATAAAGGACAAGAACCCCTGCGGATTGATAAATTCCTGACAAGCCGGATAGAACATGCCACCCGTAACAAAGTACAACAAGCGTTGAATGCGGGGATGGTGATGGTGAACGGGAAAGAAGTGCGGCCCAATTATAAAATAAAACCGGCTGACGAGATCATTGTGTATTCGGATATGAGTCCTGAAGAAACAGATGTGGTGCCTGAGAAAATGACGCTGAACATCGCCTACGAAGACGACCAGATCATGATGATCAATAAACCACCGGGCATGGTAGTGCATCCGGGGAGCGGCAACTATACCGGTACATTGCTTAATGGTGTGGCCTGGTATATGAAAGAAAAAAATCCTGATTTTACGGAAGATACTGTACCCCGGTTTGGGTTGGTACACCGGATTGATAAAAATACGAGCGGCCTGCTGGTACTGGCCAAGACGGATAAGGCCATGCGGTTTTTAGCTAAACAATTTTTTGATCATACCATCCGGCGTGAGTATGTGGCGTTGGTGTGGGGCGATATGAAAAATGATGAAGGCACTATCATAGCGCATGTAGGCCGCCATCTTCGTTCAAGAAAACTATTTGAAGCCTATCCTGACGGAGAACATGGTAAGGAGGCAATCACGCATTATAAAGTGCTGGAACGTTTTGGGTATCTCACCCTTGTTCAATGTATACTGGAAACCGGTCGTACACACCAGATAAGAGTACACATGAAATATATCGGGCATCCTTTGTTCAACGATGATTTTTATGGTGGTGATAAGATCGTAAAAGGAACGGTGTATGCCAAATACAAACAGTTTGTTGAAAACTGTTTTGCGATTTGTCCGCGGCAGGCATTACATGCAAAGACACTTGGATTCATTCATCCTGAGACCGGGAAAGAAGTTTTCTTTGATACCGAATTACCGGAAGATATAGCCCAGGTGATTGATAAATGGAGGAAATATTCAACTACGGTGGGTAGCGCTAAAAGCTGAACCCGGAGGTCAGAGGTCAGACTTCCGACTTCCGACCTCTGACCTCATTTTTCAAAATCAAACAGCGTAGCCGTAAACACTCCTCTTTCTCTTTTTTTAAATAGCACATCCCAGTTGCCGTTGTAACGAAGAACTTTCGGAACCAGGTATTCTCCGAATTTTGTCATCTGTACTTCCATGTGAACGCTGAAATCATAGACACCGGCCTTGTAACTCATATCATAATTGCGGGCGACTACTTCCATCGTTTTTGCGTTGAACCAGGTGATCATATTATCAATGACGATATTGTCTTTTTCACTTCCTGAGAGGTTTTCCCTTGCTTTGACTGAAAAGATATAACAGGATTGGCCCTCATAATCCTGCTGGTCAATAGCGAAATCGTAATACACCGCTACATCGGGATCAAAGATGTTTATTTTACTACCAATAAAAGGAATCCCCGGTATTTTTTTACCCGGATTGAAGAAAAGTTTCTTTAACTGCTCTTTATGTTTGTCTATACCGCTTTTTCCTTTGGCGGCAAATGTGATGCCTTTTACAATGTTCGTCTCGCCACACACTTTTTCTTTCGTAAAAAAAAGACCGGCATATAATTGCGCTGTGTAGTAATTGTAATTTTTATCCTTATCATAAAAATCACCGCTGGTTGTTTCTTCCAGCACATCCATCGTACGGCAACCATTGGCCCGGTTCTGGCGGGTCTTGCTTTGAAGACCTGCTTTTTGTTTTCCTTTTTTATCTGTAATGCGGATATCGTTAAGTGAAGTAAACCCGAGTACCCTGAGATTCCGGAATGCTTTATAAAAAGTAGTGTCTTCTTTTACACGTTCAATAAATTTAGGGACATTTATATCTGTGCGAACCACTACTTCAGAAAGGTTGATCATCCGGGCCAGCCGCTCATTATCCAGTGAATCTTCCTGTGCATGACAAAAAATAAGGATGAAAAAAGAAGATACAAAAAGAAGAAGTTTTTTCATAGTGGAAGAACTTTTCTAACCCGAAACTCATAACCCCAAACCCATAACGTTTTTTACTTCTCCGGGAAAAGCATTTTATAATCAACTTTTATATTACCCTTTGAGATGTCGGTGAGTTTGCCTTTCATCAGTTTTCTTTTGAGCGGCGAAATATGATCTATAAATAATTTACCCTCGATATGATCATACTCATGAAGAATGACCCTTGCGGTAATACCCGTAAATGATCGTATGTGCGAATCAAATTTTTCATCCCGGTACTGCAACGTAACGGTGGCCTGGCGTTTAATGTCTTCCCGTATCCTGGGGATGCTCAGGCATCCTTCATTGTACGGCCATTCTTTGCCTTCAAGCTCTACAACATGCGCATTGATAAAGACGCCTTTCATACCCGGTGCATCGGGGTATCCTCCATCTTCTTCATCTTCTTCCATAGAACGGAATATCTGTTCCGTATCAATGACGAATAACCGTATGTCTTTATTCACCTGCGGCGCAGCCAGTCCTACACCGTTGCTGGCGTACATGGTTTCCCACATATCAGCGATTAGTTTTTCCAGATTAGGAAAACCGGGTGTAATATCCATAGCTACTTTTCTAAGTACCGGGTGACCGTATGCAACGATGGGAAGAATCATCAGATTAATTTATAAGTTAACAGGTTGATGGGTTAACGGGGCAAAGTTAATTCTTATCAACGTATCAACCGCTTAACGTGCTGACCCCATATACTCCTGGAGAATGATGGTAGCGGCTATTTCATCAACCATCGCCTTGTTCCGCCGCTGTTTTTTAGATAGCCCCATCTCCAGCATGGAATCTTTGGCCATTTTAGAAGTAAAACGTTCATCTACCTTTTTGATGGGAATAGCAGGAAAATTCTTTTGCAGTTCTTTGATACATTTTTCTACCAGCGGCGTGGCATGTGTGTCAGAATCGTCCATATTTTTGGGTTCACCGATAATGATCAGCTCCACCTGTTCTTTGTTAAAATAATCTTTCAGAAAAGGAATGAGTTGTTTGGATTCCACCGTTGTCAACCCGGTAGCGATGATCTGCAAACGATCAGTGACGGCGAGGCCGGTGCGTTTGAGACCATAATCTATAGCGATGATGCGGGGCATAGGGAAGAACGCTGATTTTTATAATTATTAAGATTTACACAGATCATCATATCCAATCATAAAAATCATGACAATCTGCGTTCTAATTCAGGAACAGGTCTGCAATGACAAAGATGGCGAAAACAACTGAAGCAATTCCGTTGGCAGTCATAAAAGCGATATTGACTTTCCGAAGATCATTTGGATTTACAATCGAATGCTGGTAGATCAGCATACCTACAAATACGGATACTCCGATCCAGTACAACCAACCAAACTTTCCATAACTACCTGCGGCCACTACGGCAGCGGCACTGAGTGCATGTAATAATTCAGATACACGAAGTCCTTTCGCTTTTCCCAGCCAGGCAGGTATGGAATATAATTTTTGCGACTTATCAAATTCTTCATCCTGCAAGGCATAGATAATATCAAAACCGCTAACCCAGAAAATAACAGCTAATGAAAATAAAATGGGTAATAAAGCAAACTGTCCCGTGACAGCTAAATATGCACCTATCGGCGCAAGTGACAAACCTAATCCCAGTACTAAATGGCAAAGCGGGGTAAATCTTTTGGTATAGCTATATCCTAATACTATCAGCAAGGCAACGGGTGAAAGATAAAAGCAAAGCCTGTTAATAAAGAAAGTACATGCAATAAACAGCAGACAATTGACAATCGTAAATAATAAAACACTGTTTGCTTTTATTATTCCTGCTGGTATTTCTCTTATCGCTGTTCTCGGGTTTTTTGCATCAAAACTTCTGTCAAGGTAACGATTGAATGACATGGCTGCGCTGCGGGCAAAGACCATACATAATATAACCATAAGAAAATAGATCGCCAATAAAAAATAGGGATTAGAACCGCTATATATTTTATTTATTGGAGAATATTGTGATGTACTGAAGGTGTATGCATTATCTGCCTCCCACCCAATTGTTTTATTCAGATTCCATTGTCCTACGCCATATTCAACAACCCTATCACCAAACACCCCCAAAAAAAAACCAATCATCGCAAAAGGCATTGCGAAAATAGTATGAGAGAACTTTATAAGAGAGAGATAGTTTTTTACTTTAGACATCTTTTCTTTTTAAAATAATTCTACGACCTAAGTTCTCCGCCAGGCAGAGACAAGGGTATTCTTTTTCTCACCAGCTCCCAAAGCACCACTCCCGCGGCCGTTGCAATATTCAATGAATGTTTCATTCCTAGTTGCGGTATCTCGATACAGCCATCACAC
>JAATGJ010000002.1 GCA_015654695.1 Chitinophagales bacterium
CTGAGGGATCCACAAATGTTCCGTATCAATTTTGCTTACAGGTTTGGTAAAATAGATATGTCCTTATTTAAAAGAAAAAATATGAAGCAGGATACACAGGGAGCTACAGAAGGTATGCAGTAATAAGTTGCTTGTGATACTGTAACCTGTTTTCCGTGACAATGCGTATGCGAACAAATGGATTAAAATTGAAGCCTCTATTTTACTACTTAATCATGGCCCCTGTTTATTGCGGGGGCTTTTGCTTAGTTTGGGCAATGCCTTCTATTCCGGTATTTTTGCAGAAGTAACCGCAGAGTCGCTAAGACGCAAAGTTTATCATTTCAATTACTCTGCGGCTCCCCCGCCTCCGCGGTTAAAATTATACTATGAGTTATCCCAAACGATATTTAATTACTTCCGCACTGCCTTATGCTAACGGATTAAAACATGTTGGTCACCTGGCAGGCGCCTATATTCCCGCTGATATATATGTTCGCTACCTGCGGGCGCAGAAAAGAGATGTGGTATTTGTTTGCGGCAGCGATGAACATGGTACTGCTATCCCTATCCAGGCCATGAAAGAAGGAACCACTCCTCAGGCTATCATTGATAAGTATCACTTCGCCATGAAGCAGGATTTTGCTGATCTTGATATATCCTTTGATATTTATCACCGCACCAGCTCCCCGCTGCATCATGAAACGGCACAGGAGTTTTTTACTTACCTCAATGACCGTGGAGAATTAGAAACAAAAGAAACGGAACAGTATTATGACGAAGAAGCGAAATCATTTTTAGCCGACCGTTATATAAAAGGCACTTGCCCTAATTGCGGCAGCGACCGTGCTTTTGGAGATCAGTGTGAGAATTGCGGAACAACATTAAGTCCTGATGAACTGATCAACCCGGTGAGTACATTAAGCGGCAACCCCCCGGTGAAGAAAAAAACAACGCATTGGTATTTACCCTTGGGTAAGCATGAACAGTTTTTAAGAACATGGATATTAGAACAACATAAAGATGATTGGAGAAATACAGTAATTGGTCAATGTAAAAGCTGGATAGAAGGTGGCTTGCAATCAAGGGCGGTAACAAGGGACCTGGACTGGGGTATTGCATTGCCCTCTTCTTTAAAAGGAGGGCTTGGAAAAGTTCTTTATGTCTGGTTTGATGCTCCTATCGGTTATATCAGCGCCACCAAACAATGGGCTATTGACAATGGGAAAGACTGGAAACCTTACTGGCAGGATAAAGAAACAAAACTTGTTCACTTTATCGGCAAGGATAATATAGTTTTTCATTGCATCATTTTTCCGATCATGCTAAAACTGCATGGTGATATCTTACCGGACAATGTTCCCGCTAATGAATTCCTGAACCTGGAAGGTGACAAGATGAGTACCAGCCGCAACTGGAAACTGGAGATGAGGGATTATATCAATGATTTTGTAAAAAAAGAAAATGGTGGCGGGCAGTGCGTGGACATGCTGCGCTATTACCTGACGCAAATAGCGCCGGAAACAAAAGACAGCGAATTCACCTGGAAAGGTTTCCAGGATGCGGTGAACAGTGAACTGGTTTCCGTCTTTGGCAATTTTGTGAACAGGACATGGGTATTGATGCATAAACTCTGCAATGGAAAGGTTCCTGTATTTCATAATGATCTTATTGATGACCAGGATAAACAACTGATCGCAGATATCACCGCCTCAAAAGAAAAAGTGGAATCGCTTTTAGAACAATATAAATTCAGGGAAGCGCTCTATGAAGTAATTGATCTTTCCCGCAAGGGCAACCAGTATATGCAGAAGAAAGAACCGTGGATACTCGCCAAAAAATTAGCCCCCCTAAATCCCCCGCAAGGGGGGACTTCAGAGTCTGGCAATATGAAAAGATCTTTAAACATTGATGACACTAAAGCCCCTCCTTCGGAGGGGTTTGGGGAGGCTTCTTCCTTGGAGGGCAGGGAGGCTGCTCAAAAAAGTATTGACAATTGTTTACATCTCTGTTTACAATTATCAGCCAATCTCACCGTTCTTATTCATCCATTTTTACCCAATACAGCACAAAAAATGCTGCACATGATGAAAGTGGTGGATAAAATACTGGATTGGAAAAATGCAGGCAGCTTGAAACTGTTAAGCGTGGGCTATAGTTTAAGAGAGCCGCAGTTATTGTTCAGAAAAATAGAAGATGCAGAGATTGCGGAACAAATGGAAAAATTAAAAGCAGGATTAGTGAAAGCTGAAACCGGAAGCCTGACTGCCGGACAGGCAGGTCAGAAGTCAGACCTCACACCTCAGGCTTCTGACCTCAAACCCCAGATTCAATATGATGATTTTACCAAACTTGACCTGAAGGTGGCCACTATCATTGCCGCAGAAAAAGTAGCAAAAGCAGATAAGCTTTTAAAACTGGAAGTTGATCTTGGTTTTGAAAAAAGAATTATTGTTTCAGGCATCGCACTGCATTTTAAACCTGAAGATATTATTGGCAAACAGGTGGTCATTGTGGCTAACCTGGCTCCGAGAAAAATGAAAGGGATTGAAAGCAACGGCATGATCTTAATGGCGGAAGATAAAGACGGCAAACTCAAATTTATTAACCCGGATGAAGCTTCAGCGAACGGTTCATCGGTAAGTTGATCTCAATTTTCATTTTAAGTAAAAACAAATGACACCTGCTGAAAGGATAAAAGATTATCTCAGCCGTTTATGCCATGAGATAGGCGTTGATGAAAAAACTATTTTTAATCCTACAACAGCCGCCTGGTATTTTGCACATGGCTCATCCACCATTGAAGTTTTTCTGACCACGCAAAAAAACCTTCAGCAACAACCACAGACATTTATCCGCTGCATGGCGCCATTGTGTGAAATACCGAAAGACCCTAAAAAACAATTCAGCCTGTATAAAACAGCGCTGGCAATTAACGCAACCTATCTCGGCTATAAAATAAGCGCGGAAGAAGAAAGAGGATTGGTCTGCATTATTGCTGAAAGAAATATCTCCGGGATGGATTATGATGAAATGATCACACTGATAAAAGACCTGGGCTCCTGGGCGGATAAGCTGGATGATTTTATGAAAAATGAGTTCACTGGGGGATAGGAATTATCATTATCCTGATAGCCAGTGAACGCTTTATACCGTTCTTTTCATTTATAACAATGTATATACCTCTTATCCCCGCTTTTTTCGCTAAATTTCCATATTAATTCTTCCGGACCTTGATAAAAAGCCCGTTTAAAAAAAAGATCCTAAAGATAACCGCATATTTCTTTGGCAGCCTGCTGGTGCTGCTGACGGCTTTTCATTTCTGGTTTGTCAATCACGCAGAGCAATTACTGGAAGAACTCGTATCCTCCCGGTCAAATGGCAAACTGAAACTCCATGTAAAAAAATTCAGGTTCAACTGGTTTAGCAACAATATGCAGCTCCGCAATGCGGTATTCTATTCCGCCGATACCGGCGCTGCTACAGCTTATCGTTTTAGTGTGGAGCGCATCAACGTCCGTGTAAAAGAGATATACCCGCTTGTATTTGAAAAAAAAATAGTCATTGATTCTTTAAGTCTTATCAACCCGGATATACTGGTTACAAGATTAAGGTCCCTGAAAGACACGGATACAACCACTGATAAAAGCGCCTCACTGCCCAGGGAAATGGGACGGGTATATAAATCCATCCAGGATGCTCTTGATGTATTGAAAGTAAACCGCTTCAGGATCTATAACGGAAAATTTACACTGGTCAATAAGATGCAGCCGGGCGATCTGCCGGTCACCATTACCCATATCCAGTTTCATCTTGACAATTTACAGGTTGACACCAGTGTGGCGCGTGGCAATAAAAAAATCCTTTTCAGCGACAACGTAGCCCTGCAGACACATCACCAGGATATTCTTTTCCCGGATGGAAGGCACCGGCTTAGCTTCAGCAACTTCCGGATCAATGTTCAGAACAAACGGGTAGAGTTTGATAGCTGCACTATTACCGCCAGTAAAGGAGACAGTACGAAAAGTTCTTTCCGTGTTTTCTTTGACAAGCTGCTGCTGACAAATATTAATTTTGATACCCTCTATCAAAAAGAAATCATCAAAGCTGATTCTGTTTATTGTATCAACCCGCAGTTCAGGTTAGATGTGGAACTGGAAAAAAGAACAGGCGCAGTGAAGCCCCCGCCTAAACTGGATGAACTCATTCAGCAATTAACCGGTGACCTGGAACTGAAGTTTGTAGTAGTACAGAATGGATCTTTCGATATTAACACAGTACGGGAAGGAAGACCAAGTTCATTTACTTCCAATAATAATAATTTTGAGCTGCAGGGACTACGCATTCAAAAAAACGATCTGCGACCGCTTACAGTAAAGAGCTTTGTCATGGCTATACGTAATTATGAAAATTTTTTACGGGACAGCACTTATGCGCTGCAATTTGACAGCATCCTGCTTAATCAAAAAGGTATTTATCTCAGCAATTTTTCTTTGAAACAGATGCAGGGCCAGCATGTAGTTAACAGTTTTAGTATGCCACAGTTTGAGCTCAAAGGCCTGTCATGGGACGCGCTGGTTTTTGAACAAAAGCTGGCGGCGGAAAGAGCTACGCTGTATAGCCCCGTGATCAATTACTCAATAGTAGAAAACAATAAAAAGCAGGATATCTTTAAAACACTGGCGGGTATTGGAAATATTATTCAGCTCAATAACCTGGATATAGCAAACGGCAAGATCAACATACATTTTAAAGGCGGGGCGCAGTTGCAATTGGAAAATGCAAGCATGTCTTTATTGAGCCAAAATCTTGTTGCATCCAACCGCATCAGCAACCTGCAAAAATCGGTCAGGCGGTTAAGGTTCGGAAAAGGATCACTTATAGCAGGTAACCTGACAACGCAAATGGAAGATGTTGAACTTAGAGGCAATAATGGAGAGATCACTGCCGCCAGGATATTTATTACCAATAAAGAAAAGAACCTGGGTGTTGATGCAAAAAAAGTTGTTATCAGTAATATGCAAATTGATAACAAATCTTACATCACAGAAATAAATGGTATCCAATGGCAGGAAGCGGAAGTGAAGCTGGCCGGTCTGCAGGGGAAAAAAAATTTAGCCCCTGATTTTATATTAAAAAATATACGGGGCGCCAATACCAAATTGGTGACATCAGCCGGCGATCAAACCCTTACTGCTTTTTTTGAAACATTATCTGCTGATGAATTTGCGCCGCGGGCAAATGATAAACCGGCCATTACCAACCTGCGAACAAACGGAAAAGATTTTTTGCTTGCTGGCAATGAACAGCAATTGAGAATTGATCGCTTTGCTATCGCAGACCACCAGCATTCCATATTAAGCAATATTACATTTATAAATAATACAAGTCCTGATTCCATATCCATCACTATTCCTTCACTTGATCTGACACCCAACCTCAATGCGATCATCAGCGGATCCATATTCTTAGACAAGATCAGTATGGATCACCCTGTGATCAGGTTAAAACGTTTCCCGGTGGAAAACCAGGTTTCTCACAAAGAAAAAATTCTGCCACAGGTAACCATTGGAAAAATAAGCATTAAACAACCTGACATCTCCCTGGATCAGCCCGGGAATCCAGGTTTTTCTAAAATAGAATGGCACAGCAGTGAAGGAAAAAACAATTCAGTGGAGCTTATCAATTTTAAGCTGGGAGAACATTCATCTGTTTCCGCAGACAACCTTTTGCTTTCACTTCATAATTTTTCCTTTACAGCCGGGGAAAAAACTTTTAATGCCGGCAATGGAGAAATAACTACAAGTATCACTGATTTTTCAATGAAACTGGATGAGACTGGTGAGTGGGATTGGCAGGGAAAGATAAAAGATCTGCTGGCTAAAGATTTTGTACTGGATGGTATCGGGAAAAATGCAGGCAAGCTCGAGATAAACTCAGCAAGATTAAATAACCTGGCCATCAGTTCAGCCACACTTCTCAATCCCCGCCAACTGGTAAAAGAAAATTCAGGATTTCGCGTAGATGAAATAACCGGTAAGTATAACGATTCAATAAATCGCTTAACATGGCAGAACGCCAGTTATGATAAATCCTCAAAACTTTTCTCCATTCATTCATTTAGCTATCGTCCTGCCCTGTCTAAAGAAGAGTTCATGGCCAGCCAGCCCTACCAGGCGGATTATACCATGCTGCAAACAGGTTTGGTTACGGCCGGTCCGTTTGACATAGACAGGTATTTGAGTGATACGGTGATTGATGCAGGCACGATCAGTATCCATGATTTTGTCATGGAAGATTTTCGTGACAAACGAATGCCTTTGCAAAAAGGAATAATAAAGCCGCTGCCGGTCAATATGCTGAAGCAAATCCCTTTTCGTTTTTCAAGTGATCTTGTAGTATTCAATAATGCCAATATCCAGTATTCCGAAGTAAATGAAAAAAATAACCAGACCGGTGTAATAAGAATTAACAGGCTGAATGGAAGTGTATCATCCATCAATAATTATAGTTACCAGCCGGGCGACAGTCTCCGGATAAATGCGAAGGCATACCTGATGGATTCGGTTCATACAACATTGCAGGTAAATGAGTCCTACACCGATTCCCTGGCTGGATTTTTAATGACGGCATCCATATCACCTGCGGATCCAAAAATTTTAAACCCAGTACTAATGCCGCTGACATCCATACAGGTAGTATCAGGGTATGTTGATACATTATTCATGAGTGTAGTAGGCAAAGAACATATCGCAATGGGAGAAATGAAAATGTATTATCATGACCTGAAAATAAAGTTGCTAAATAATAATCCGGGAAGTAAAAAATCATCCGGGAAAGGCTTCCTGAGTTTTTTGGCCAATACATTAATTAAAAACAAAAATACGTCCCGCAGCGGCGCTATTTTCTTTGAGCGGTTTCGCAACAGGTCAGTTCTTAACTACCTGGTAAAAATCACGCTGAGTGGCGTTGGCAGCAGTGTCGGCGTTAAGAGCAATAAAAAACAGGTGAGACGCCACAAAAAAGAACTCCGTTAGCGCAACCTTCCCGCCAGCAGCAACGATTATTATTTCCGGGAAACACGCTTACATTGCTACTTGCTAAATCATCCGCATTTCTTTGAACAGAAAAAAAGCAATATGGCTGATCATTATTTTAGTGGTGGTCGCCGGCGCCTGGTATGGCTACGGGGAATATAACCGTACCCATAAGGACCTGCAAAAAACAAAACCTGATTTTGTATTGTCAGCCGTCTCTCTTATTCATGAATATGAAACCGGTGATTCATCCGTCAATACAAAATATAATGGAAAAGTGATCGAAGTAACGGGTTACATTAAAAACATTGAGAAAGATCAAGAAGGATATTATACCATTATACTCGGCGACAGCGCCAGCCAGTCTTCTGTCAGGTGCTCGATGGATACTGTATATGCTGCGGATGCAGCCAGTCTTGCGGCAGGATCGTCTGCTACTGTACGGGGATCATGCAATGGGTTCAACAAAGATGAAACGGGGCTTATTGGCTCCGATGTAATACTGAACTATTGCGTCATCATTAATAAAAAAGATAATTAGCAGGTTATGAAAAGAATAAATGTTTTAATTACCGGTTTTATTTTTCTCTGCTCATTCATGGCACAGGCACAGGGTAAATTTTATACAAAAAGCGGTAAGGTCACTTTCTTCTCTTCTACCTCTATGGAGGATATTGAAGCTGTTAATAAAAGCGTTGTTACTTTATTGGATACAAAAACCGGTGACATTCAGTTTGCCGCGCTGATGAAAGGATTTGAGTTTAAAAAAGCGCTGATGCAGGAACACTTTAATAAAGATTATGCCGAGAGTAATAAATTTCCCAAAGCCGAATTCAAAGGGCAGGTTATCAATAACGGCGAAATAAACTATTCCGCCAATGGAACTTATACGGCTAAAGTAAAAGGTAAACTGGCTGTTCATGGCGAAACAAAAGATATTGAAACCACAGGTACCATAACGGTCAAAGATGGCAAGCTTACGGTAAACTCGGTTTTCAATGTGCTGGTGGCGGATTACAAAATCACTATTCCCAAATTATACCGAGATAATATCTCCAAAAGCATTAAAGTTACTGTTGATTGTGCGCTGACTTCATTGTAAAAACCCGGTAGATTCTGACCTTTTACTACACTAATATTTTTATGACGCTGCGAGCCTGATTGGCTTCACAAAATCCCTTATCTTCGAATTCGGAATAGTTGCATAACTAACTAATTTTATCGTATGAAAAGATCCATCAAAAAAGTAGCTGTGTTAGGCTCAGGAGTAATGGGCTCAAGAATCGCTTGTCATTTTGCTGGTATCGGTATCCAGGTATTATTGCTGGACATCGTTCCAAAAGATTTGCCGGCGGATGCTAAAGCAGCCCAAAAAAATAAGATCGTCAATGATGCGCTGACAGCGGCTATCAAATCAAATCCCTCCCCTGTTTATCATAAAGATGTTACCAGGAAAATAACCACCGGTAACTTTGATGATAACATGAAAGATATAAGCGCTTGCGACTGGATCATTGAAGTGGTCGTTGAGCGATTGGATATAAAAAAATCAGTGTATGAAAAAGTAGAACAATTCCGTAAACCCGGAACGCTGATCACTTCCAACACTTCCGGCATTCCTATCCACATGCTGAGCGAAGGAAGAAGTGAAGACTTTAAAAAGAATTTTTGCGGTACGCATTTTTTCAATCCACCAAGATATTTAAGATTACTGGAGATCATCCCAACGCCATCTACTGATCAGGAAGTAGTTGATTTCTTAATGCACTACGGCGATCTCTATCTTGGTAAAACAACCGTGCTGTGCAAAGACACGCCTGCTTTCATCGCCAACCGTATTGGAGTGTATGGCATCATGGCCATTTTTGGTTTAGTTGATAAAATGGGATTGTCCATTGATGAAGTAGATGCGTTGACAGGCCCGATCATTGGCCGGCCTAAATCAGCCACCTTCCGCACCGCCGATGTAGTAGGCATTGATACATTAGTAAAAGTAGCGAAGGGCGTGTATGATAATTGCCCGGACGATGAAGCGAAAGATTCATTTAATATCCCCGGATGGTTAACTAAAATGATAGAGAATAACTGGCTTGGTGATAAAACCGGCCAGGGATTTTTCAAAAAAACAAAAGGAACGGGAGGAGAAAAGGAAATCCTTACCCTGAGTTTGAAAACGCTGGAATATGGCCCGAGAATAAAACCTAAGTTCGCTACTCTTGAAGCAGCTAAACCGATTGATGATTTGCATCAGCGTTTGAAAATGCTGGTAGCAGGCCAGGACAAGGCGGGAGAATTTTATCGTCATTTTCATTATGGACTTTTCTCTTATATCTCTTATCGCATTCCTGAAATAAGTGATGAGATATATCGGGTGGATGATGCAATGATGGCTGGCTTTGGCTGGGAGATCGGCGCTTTTGAAAGCTGGGATGTGCTCGGGGTTGCAAAAACTACAGAAGCTATGAAAGCCGCAGGATATAAAATAGCACCGTGGGTAGAAGAAATGATTGCTGCAGGCAATAAATCATTTTATAAAGTGGAAGGCGGAAAAAAATACAGTTATGATCCCGCTTCTAAAACATATAAATCATTACCCGGTGGTGAGGCCTTTATTGTCATGAGCAACTACCAGGATAAGCTGGTATGGAAAAACGGAAGTTGCCGGCTCTACGATCTTGGTGATGATGTACTCGGTTTGCAATGGTTCACTAAAATGGGAAGTATCGGTGGTGATGTATTAAGCGGCATCCAGGCTTCCATTGATAAAGCGGAGAAAAATTATAAAGGCCTTGTGATCGCTAATGAAGGAGCTAACTTTAGTGCCGGGGCTAATGTAGGTATGATCTTTATGCTCGCCATTGACCAGGAGTATGATGAACTGGATATGGCTATCCGGCTTTTCCAGAATACGATGATGCGGGCCAGGTATTCTTCCGTACCTGTAGTAGCTGCCCCACATGGACTGGCATTAGGCGGCGCCTGCGAACTAAGTTTACATTCAGATAAAGTTTGTCCCGCTGCTGAAACTTATACAGGTCTGGTTGAATTAGGTGTGGGTTTGATACCCGGTGGCGGCGGAACAAAAGAATTTGTTTTAAGAGCTTCGGATGAAATGCATGAAGATGAACCGGATACTATCACATTAAAAAACCGCTTCTTAACTATCGCTACAGCAAAAGTTGCTACTTCCGCTTTGGAAGGTTTCGATATTGGTGTTTACAGAAAAGGGCTTGATGAAGTGGTAGTAAACCAGGGACGTCGCATTGCCGAAGCAAAAAGATCAGTGATTGAAATTGCTGACAGTGGCTATACTACTCCGGTCCTGCGCAAAGATGTAAAAGTGCTGGGGCAATCAGCCCTTGGCGCTTTATATGCCGGCATCAACGGAATGTGGAGGGCTAATTATGCTACTGACCATGATGTAGTAGTAGCAAAAAAACTAGCGTACGTCATGTGCGGAGGTGATCTGAGTGAACCAACATTCGTCTCCGAACAATATTTACTGGACCTGGAACGTGAAGCCTTCTTATCGCTTTGCGGGGAAAAGAAAACGCTGGAAAGAATACAAAGTGTATTAAAAGGCGGAAAACCAGTGAGGAATTAATGAAGCCGGAACTCTGTTCCGGCCTTACTCTTAACGATCGTATTCCCGAATTAATATTACGTAACGGAGTTCCGTTTTCCGGCCTTATTCTTAACTATTGTATTTTTATACACACATTTAAGCGGAATTAGCTATTTATTAATAACCTAATTTTATTCTGACCGGAACAGAGTTCCGGTATCCGGATGGAACCAAAACTATTTTATACCAGGAAACTGCCTCACCGGCAACCAGCAGAAGAAACGTTTTTTGTTACCTACAGGCTGGCGGGTTTTTTGCCCATTGCCGTCATTAACAGTCTGAAAGAAAATTATATTCAAGTGAAGAACCATCCGGATAATCAATCCCCGGAAAGAAAAGATGTGCTGCGCCAGGAATACTTTGATGCTTTTGAAAATGAACTGGAAAAAAATCTCAATGAACCTCATTGGCTAAAAGACGATACAATAGCAAAGATTGTGATGGACTCATTACTATTTAATGATAGCAAAAAGTACACGCTGTGGTGCGCCTGCGTGATGAGCAACCATGTACATATTTTGATTTCTACTTTCCAGGATAGCCCGCTGCTGAGTAAATTATTACAGGATCATAAGAAATTTACAGCTGTTCAATCAAATAAGACCCTTGGCCGCTCGGGGCAATTCTGGGCAGAAGAAAGTTTTGATACAATTATCCGTGACAATAACCACTTCCTGCATGTTGTTCACTATATTATAAACAATCCTGTTAAAGCTGGTATGGCTAAAAAATGGAGGGATTGGAAATGGACATATATTCATTCGGATATGCAGGAAGATTTTTTATTATTGCCCAAAAAAACCTAATTTGAATTTTTAACGGAACAGAGTTCCGTTTTCCTTAAAACATACACCATGACCTGCACAGTTGTTGACTTCGCCAAAGACAGAACCGTATTTAATATAACCGGTACTACCAAAGAAGAGCTGGATAATAAGCTCAACCTTTTTTTTACTTCCGAAGGATACACCTTCAAGGGAGAAAAAGACAATGCAAAAATATACACCAAGGGCAACAAAGTGCTTCGGGCCCTTTTAGGTGCATTCTGGAAATATTTCAAAGTGTCTGTAGCTGTAAAAAATGAGAACGATCTTTTTTCTGTTCTTGTACAAAAAGATGCCAGTGGATTAATGGGTGGCGCCATTGGTATGGCGCAGGTAAAAAAAGAATTCACAAGGATCATAGAAGCGTTTAAAGTATATTTTAGCAACTGATGAATGTTTAATAAGGCATTTCATTAAACTATAATTTTCCCCTGGCGGTATTTATCTTTACCCGTTAAGTTTTTATGGGCAGTGCAGAAATAGTGAATCACCGGTTCATCATTCATTCCCGCATCATTACTTATGGTAATGCCGCTGATGCAGCTATCACCGAACTCATCCGCGATGAAATAGAAACCCTATGGAATGAACCGAAGGGAGCTATTGAACGGAAAGGAAAAGAATTACCGGTTGTTTTTAAAATAATTGCGTCTTTTGAACCAGGCATTACACCGGTTGATATTTACAGCAATATTGATCCCCGTAACAATTATTTCCGCATCGAAGAATTTGCCCATGGTAATATATCGTTTGTTGACGGGCTTGGGTGCAATACCGGTTATTTCAAACTGGAGAATTTATACAAAGGATCCACCACCGCCGCACATGAATACGGGCATACGCTGGGATTACCCCATCCTGGTGACCTTGACCTGAGAGGAAAAGGTATTCCCGGCATTATGTATCCAAGAGGAACATTGGTAGATGCACAATACCAATACAACCCGGATGGTAAAGCCGGGGACAGCAACAACGGGGGAACGATGCATCCAAAGAACAGAAAAGTGCTGGTATCTGATATTGCACAATTGAAACTGCACAAACTTGATTTTGAAAACGGGAAAGCCATCATTGGCGAATTCACCAGTATCTGGCATGGCGACCACGCAGGCAGCGGCCTGCGTGCTGGTATCTGATATTGCACAATTGAAACTGCACAAACTTGATTTTGAAAACGGGAAAGCCATCATTGGCGAATTCACCAGTATCTGGCATGGCGA
>JAATGJ010000065.1 GCA_015654695.1 Chitinophagales bacterium
AAGCAAGAAGATTTTTTCGATCTACTACACTCAGACTATCACTTAATGATTTAGACAAATTTAAATATAAAATGGCACTATCGGTTCTGCCCAGCTGATCAAAACTGGAAGTAATCAGATTATATGCTTCTCTTTTCCACGCAGGGTCTTTGCGCTTTTCAAAAATTTTCAAGCTTTCTTTTGCATAATACAAAGCGGAGTCATTTTTTTTTAAATCCGTAAATACACGACTTAATGAATTATATGCCAGGCCCAGGTGCAGATGGTCATTTGTCTCTTTTAAAATCGCTATCGACTGTAATATTGTATTGGCGGCTAAATCGAAATTTTCCATCTTTTCATAGGTATCACCCAGGTATTTCATTGCGCGACCTAATCCCTTTTGATCTTTCAAATCTGAAAACGCTGATATCGCCTTTTTAATAAAAATGATTGCTGAATCTGATTTTCCTTCATTCATATAAGCAATACCCATATGAAAGTTTACATAGGCAATTTGTCCTGTGTCACCAGCTACGTTTGCATATTTTTCGGCTTCCCGGTAATTTTTCAATTGGTTTTTTGTGTTACCAATCCAGTTTCCGGTATAGGCATTTAGCAATCCGATTAAATCGTAGCATTCGCTTAGCAGAAGCATTCGTGCCCTCACTGGATTTTGTCCCGGCGGTAAATGCCAGATAGTTTTTTCAATAGTGGGGTCCTTTGCAATGTTTAACGCTTTTAAATAGAATTCCAATGACTTTGAAAACTTTTCCTGCTGCATCAGGATAACCCCCATTCCGTTCAATATAGAGGCTTCGTCAAATTTTAGATTTAATCCGACAGCAACAGGCAAGGCTTTTTCAAGATAAAAATTTGAGCTATCACGATCCAAAAGACTGAAATATGATCCGAGGTCACTACAGACTTTCATTCGGACAGTATCGCTTGGCGCATCGGATAGAGATCTGTATAAACTACTCAAATATGGGTTTTGTTGTTGCCCGGCAATTAATGATGGCAACAAGCATAGTGAAATTACTCTTAAAAAGATTTTCATTTTTATTTAATTAGTTCGCAATTGAATAATAAATTTACTCCCTTCTCCTTCATTCGTTTCCACTTTCAATTCTCCACCATGTACTTTTATAATATCATAGCTCAATGACAAACCCAAACCTGTTCCCTGGCCCGTTGGCTTGGTGGTAAAGAAGGGCTGAAATATTTTATCCAATATTTTCTGGGGAATACCATTGCCGTTATCTTTTACAGAAATTAAAACTTTGTCACCTGTCTTTTTTGTACTTACTGAAACTGTTGGTTCATAGCCTCCAGGTCGTTGTTTCTTTTTTTCATCAACAGCATAAAACGCATTAGTAATTAAATTAAGAACCGCCCTGCCAATATCCTGCGGAATGATATTGATATTTCCAATGCTTTGATCGTAGTCAGTTTTCAAATTTGCATTGAATGACTTGTCCTTTGCCCGTAAACCATGGTATGCTAACCTTAAATATTCATCTGCCAAAGCATTTATATCTGTTGGTTCCTTTACACCACTGCTGCTTCGGCTATGTTGCAACATACCTTTTACAATGGCATCTGCCCGTTTGCCATGGTGACTGATTTTTTCAAGGTTCTGTTTGATATCATTGGCAATGGCTGCTGCTTCTGCAGCATTTCCCTTTTTAACTTCATCAACCATTTCATCTATCAATTCATTGCTTACTTCTGAAAAATTATTGACGAAGTTCAACGGATTTTGTATTTCATGAGCAATACCGGCAGTCAATTCACCAAGGCTGGCCATTTTTTCGCTTTGTATCAATTGTTTTTGGGTGGACTGCAACTCAGTTAATGCCTCTTCTGCTTTTTGCTTGGCTTCTTTAATGGCTATTAAATCCTGTTCCGCTTGCTGAGCATGCGCTTCTGCGATTTTTAAGTCATTAAAACGGGTGAAAGTGAGGTTGAATACAGCCGCAAAACGTTCCAGCAATACCAACGTTTCAGCCGGTTGTTCCTCCGGAGAAGCCATACCAATAAAACCTTTGCTGAAATATGCAATATCCTGCACCCTTTTTTTTTGTTCCAATCCACCCTTAAATGGAACACCCAAATTAGTAAGATGCCGGAAGTAATTTTGTAATTCTTCTCCCTGCATATCAATCACCAGTGATTTTTGCTGCTGCTTCCACCCTTCATACATTTTTAAGAAAGTGGTATTGTCATTCATGTTGGCATCGAAAGCGGTACTTACTTTACTGCCATCTTCATCCGTAATCCAAAATTCAGTTTCGCCCAGTTCACTCTTTATAATAGAAATGTATAACCGGTTTGGTTCAATACCCAATGCAATTAATTGCTGAAACAATACGGCTGCGGTTTCTGCCAGCTCATCACTTTTTTGCATGGCAAGTGTGCGGCTTCTTACTCTTTCCAATGCTGCTTCAATCTTTGCTTCCCTTGCCTGTGCTTCTGCCTGCTGCAAATCATTGAAACGGGTGTAGGCTAATGAAAAAACGGAAGTAGCCCGCTGCAATAAATCCCAGCTTTCTGCAGATATATCACCGGGGGATGCGGCGCCCATATAGCCATTTGTGAATTTGTATAAATGATAAGTGCGGTCAGGAATAGTATCTCCATAATAACCCACCAGCACTTTTGAATGATCCGCACAATAGTTGATCCATTCTTTCCTGTTATCACCCTTCATGGAAATGGAAATCTGTTTTTTACCGGAGCGATAAAAATCCAGCATCTGCCTGCCTACCCATGTCTCATTCAAATTCATGATCATGTGATCGGACATCAATTTCTTTTCCGGATGCGCCACATCTCTTATAGCATACCAGCATTCTATTTTTCCTGTTTCTTCATGATGGATATAAATGGAACTTGTTTCTAATTCTTCCACGCCGAGCAGGCCCATTTCATTCCGCAACAATTCTGCTACTTCAACCAGTTCATTTGGTTTTTGCATGGCCATAGCTCTCGATCTTACCTTTTCCATAGCAGCTTCAATCTTAGCCTGCCTCGCCTGGGCTTCGGCTTTTTGCAGATCAAGGAAACGGGTATAAGTTTGTTCGAAAACTTTTCCAAAACGTTTGAATATATCCCATGCATCCGGGCAATGTTCATAAGTAATGAATATTAAATTTCCCTGAGAAAAATTGACAACATGGTCCACCACGAAGTCAGGGATTTCTTTACCTGCTTCCAGCTCCCTTGTTATCGCGTCTCCAAAAACGGGAAGCGTACTCAGATAAGCGTACCGGTTGGCCAGTTTTTCTTTGTCTGTTTCATATACCCAGAAGTCTTCTCCTTTTTGCCTGGATTCGTAATAACGGATGAAAAGAGGATCTATCATAAGTGGCAATTGGAACGGCGGGGATAATTCACCATCGGGCCCGCTCATCCATGATGTACAGGTTTTCTCGTCCTTTTCCCAGATATTAAAGCCGCATCCTTTTACATTTAATTCAAGCGACATTAGCTGGTGAAATAGTAAAACGGCGGTTTCTGAAAGTTCATCCGATTTCTGCATGGCCATGGTCCTGGCACGCACTCTTTCCAAAGCCAGTTGTATCTGTGATTCCCTTGCCTGTGCTTCTGCTTTTTGCAGATCAAGAAATCTTGTATAGGTCTGTTCAAACACTTTTGCAAAACGTTTGAAAATATCATGTGCTTCAGGCACGGGTTCAAAAGAAATGAACATCAGGTAGCCTTGTGAAAAGAAAGCGCAGTGAATGATCTGGAAAGTTGGAACAGAAAGACCGGCCTCTGCCATTTTATCCATTACTGCTTTGAATTCCGGAATGGTAGCCATATACCTGTAGTGGGTTTCCAATACCTCCCCTCCCTGTTCTGCTACAAATAATGATTCCCCTCTTTGTGCTGCTTCATGAATATGAAGAAATACATCCTCTGAACTGGATGTTTTAAAAGGTGGTTGTAAACGATCTTCCCCGGCCATCCATGCAGTGTCTGCTTTTCGGTCATCATCCCAGATATTAAAACCACAAGCGAAGGATGGTACTCCTAATATTTTTACTTGTTGAACCAGTAGCATGGCCGTATCCTGCAGTTCGGTACTTTTCTGCATGGACATAGTACGGCTTCTTACTCTTTCCAAAGCAGTTTCTATCTGTGCTTCCCTTGCCTGTGCTTCAGCTTTTTGCAGATCGAGAAACCGGGTATAGGTTTGCTGGAATACTTTTCCAAAACGCATCAGTATAGCATTATCTTCATCTGAATAAGGAATGCCTTCGAAATTTTCGATGTACAAGCCAATATTCTCTAATAATATAGTCGATATGGCAAGGCCCGGGCAACTAAAATAAAATTCCTTTGCTTCCTCAGGCAATCCGGGGATATATTTAAAAAGCTCCCGGTAAAAACTATTCTTGTCTTCGAAACTTAAGTTGGTAGCAAAGAAATCCAATCCTTTTTTCTTTGCTTCATTAAAGCTGTTGTAATACTCAGAATCAAAATAGGGTATCGTTAATTGTGAAGGAACCCCATGTTTGCTGGCTACCCAGATGAGACGATCATCCCTTAGCGTATAATCTATCACAAACCCTGCGTGCTCGGTATTGACATTTAAATGAACGAATTGTTCATATACAACCTGTATCACTTCTTTAAGCTCTTCACTTTTTTGCATGGCAAGAGAACGGCTGCGTACTTTTTCCAATGCCGCTTCTATATGCGCTTCTCTTGCATGTGCTTCTGCTTTTTGCAGATCGAGAAATCTTGTATAGGTCTGTTCGAACACTTTTGCGAAGCGTTTAAATATATCATGTGCTTCAGGACAAGGTTCAAGCGTAATGAACAAGAGGTTGCCATGCGAGAAATTGGCTACATTATGTACCTGTCTTTCAGGCATCGGGTGCCCGGCAGCTATAGATTTTCCAAATGCTTCATCCAATAAAGGGAAAGACCGTAAATACCGGAAATATGATTGGATATCTTCACCCTTTAAATCTTTTAGGATAAAATCTTCTCCATTTTTCCAGGACTCATACTGGCGAATATGCCAGGCATCTTCTGCAATGGGCATTGTGAATGGCGGATTCATAGAACCATCTGCGTTACACATCCAGGAGATGAGATCTTTATTATTATCCCAAATGGTGAAGCCACTACTGTAGGTATTTACGCCTAAAGACTTCATCTGTTGAAACAACAAAGATGATACTTCTGCCAGCTCAATACTATTTTGCATCGCCATCGTTCTTGAACGAACTCTTTCTAACGCCAGTTGAATTTGGGATTCTCTTGCCTGCACTTCTGCTTTTTGCAAATCGAGGAAACGGGTATAGGTTTGATTGAAGACTGCGGCAAACCGAAGCAAAATAGCAAACTCATTATCGGTTATAGGTTCGACTGTTGAAAAGGTTAAACTGCCAAAACTATGAAACGCTGCATTCAGGTAAACTTGCTTAACCGACCGCATACCATTCTTTACCGGTGCAGGTAAAAGAGAAAGCTCTGTATTTTCAAAAATATAATCACCCCATTCCTTTTTCTCTTCTCCGGCTAATAAATATTGCCAGCCTGGTGTTCTGGCCTTCCAGTTTTTTATATACTCTTTGTAGGGTTTATGCTGGTGGTATTCCACAAATAACCCCGCCGGGGCATTGGATACCCACCATACTGAAGAACTGGTAGCATCGTCGAACAACATAATCAGGAATCGGTCCAGTGCAAAACCCAGTTTTGTCAGTTCCTGAAAAACAGTATCCACCAGTTCAGCCAGTTCATCGGATTTATGCATCGCCATTGCCCTGGCTCTAACTCTTTCTAATCCTAATTCAATAGCTGCTTCTCTTGCCTGTGCTTCTGCATTTTGCAGATCGAGAAAACGGGTATAGGTTTGGTCGAATACTTTTCCAAAACGTTTGAAAATATCATGTGCATCGGGAACAGGATCATAAGTGATAAACAGCAGAAATCCTTTGGAGAAGTAGGCATGATGCATGATCTGGAAAGTGGGCAACGGATGCCCTGCTTCTATTATCGAATCAAGAATTTCACCCACCACAGGAAGCGTACGCATATACTGGTAGTGTCTCACCAGTTTATCGCCACCCATTTCCACTACATGAAATGTTTTTCCTTCTTCCTGCCCCTTTCGCATTTGAATGAATAATTCATCTTCTGTTGCCGGGGCTTTAAATGGCGGTTGCAAAACCCCTTCACTGCTCATCCAGAGTGTGATGGCTTTTTTACCTGTCCCGCCGGCAGGCAGGTCATCATCCCATATACAATAACCGGCACTCCATGCAGGCATGCCCAACACCTGTATTTGCTGAAACAATAAATTAGCAGCTTCGGGGAGTTCATTACTATTCTGCATTGCCATTGTTCTTGCCCTGACTCTTTCCAGGGCCAATTCAATTTCCGCTTCTCTTGCCTGCGCTTCTGCATTCGTTATGTCAACATATCTTTTGTAGGCCAGGTCAAATACATTCCTGAACCGCTTTAATATATCTAGCTGTTCCTTGTTTATTCTTTTGAAAGTGGATAATCCAATATTGCCTGAATGGATCGAGTAGAAATAATAGTATAAGGCGTCTCCGATCCTGCTATCATCATATTCACCATTTAGCTTCCGGAATGCTTTCCATTCTTCCAGTTCTTTTCCTTTCACAATAAATTCAGTGAAGGCATCGGTGGCGCTTTTCATTTGTTTCAGCGACCTGTCTATAACTTTATTTTTATTATAAGGTATGGGTGTGATGCTTCCTTTGGAGAAATCTGAATAGTCATAATCGGTAAAATAATTTTTCGCATCATTAAATATGCCGATCAGCGCATTCCGGATATGTGTAAAGCCTAATTGTTTTAATTCATTGTACTGGGTTTTGGCCACTTCAAGAAGGTCGTCCGGTTGTTTCATTCCCATGGCTACCGCTCTTACTCTTTCCAGTGATGCTTCAATTTCCAGTTCCCGGTTTTTGTTTTCCAGTTCAATGGTACGGCGTTTTACCGCTTCCCGTAACTGCAGGTTTTCTTCTTTTATTTTATCTGCAGCGACCTGCTCACCTTCTTCTGCCCTGCTATCCGGGAAGGACGCATGCTGATGAACCAGTTTCCATCCTGTTGCTGATTGTTGAAAAACAGCTGTAACCCGTACGTGGCCATAAAAAGTCCAGTCTTTTTCAATTAAAATATACAGATCGTTTTGTTCAGTAATGACTACTGTATTATCTACCGGCTGCATACTGATTTGCCTGTTGCGGAATTCTGCCTTACCCGTCATCTGGTCGGCGGTTGCTTTATAAAAACTGACCGTTTCTTTTTTGTTGGTAAAAACCTCGCTTACTGCTGTGCCAAAAATGGTGATATTATCATCCAGCATCGAAGCAAAGGTTTTCATATCACCTTTGAGATAGGCATTCCAGTAAGCATCATACACTTTCAGGATTTCCGCTTCCAGTTTTTTAGTCAGTTTCATTCTTGGAACTTAATTATTGGGTAGTTGTATAATAAATACCGAACCTTCTCCTTCTTTCGTCTCCACTTTCAACTCACCACCATGAGCTTTTATAATATCATAACTCAGTGACAAACCTAGTCCCGTTCCCTGTCCTGTTGGTTTGGTAGTAAAGAATGGTTGAAAGATTTTGCTCAATACTTTTTGAGGAATACCGTTGCCATTGTCCTTAACTTTAATCTCAACCGTTTCCCCTGATTTTTTTGTACTTACTGAAACAACCGGTTCAAACCCCTCACCCATTTGTTTTCTCTTCTCTGTTACTGTATAAAAAGCGTTGGTAATTAAATTGAGCATCACTCTCCCGATATCCTGCGGAATGATGCTGATATCTCCAATGCTATCATCAAAATATGTTTTTAGTGCCGCATTAAAAAAATTGTCTTTAGCCCGCAATCCATGATAGGCCAGTCGTAAATATTCATCCGCCAGTTTATTAATGTCGGTTGGTTCTTTAATGGCGCTGCTGCTACGGCTATGTTGCAGCATGCCTTTTACAATGGCATCGGCCCTTTTACCATGATGATTAATTTTTTGTTCGTTATCTTTTATATCGTTTGAAATTGCTTTTGCATCCGCCAAATTTCCTTTATCCATTTCCTGCTGCATCTCATCAATCAACTCTGTATTCACTTCAGAAAAATTGTTGACAAAGTTTAACGGGTTTTGTATCTCATGTGCAATGCCGGCGGTGAGTTCACCAAGGCTTGCCATCTTTTCAGATTGGATAAGCTGGCTTTGGGTGGATTTTAAATCGGTAAGTGTAGCTTCTAAAACTTTATTTGCTTTTTGTTTCTGACGGTTATTGCGGTAAAGGATAAAGGCAATAATTAAGAATATTCCGAGGCCCGCCAGCAAACCATACTGCTTTAGCCGGTTTTGATAGGCCGTTTTTGCCAGTTCTATATCTTTTTGCCGTTCCTGTTCCTGTACTATAATTGTTTGAATTGTTTTTATATTACCTGCTCCAAATAAACTGTCTTTGGCAGCGGTGGCAATTTTATAGTAATAAAGCGCTTCTTTAGGGTTTGTTGAATCAAGCAGCTCAGATAATATGGTGCTTGAAAATAAGATCCCTTTTTTATAGGAAGCCATTTGTCCATACGCAACTCCCTTTTTAGCATAAGCAATACTGGAATCAGGCTGGTCTGATTCCCTGAACATCCTGGCCGCATCGGAATAGATAAATGAGATGGTCCGGTAATCATTTAGTTTTGAACCGGTTTCTATTCCTTTGTTGTAATAGAATAATGCAAGTTGCTGGTCTCCTTTTTTAGCATAGATATTTCCAAAAACACGGTTTACTTCCGGGTATAGATCTTCAATTAACTCCTTGCCACTCTCCGCTTTTTGAATATAAAACAAGGCTGAATCGGGCTGGCTCATGTATTCATACGTCATGCCTAAATTCATGTATTCAATTGTCATTCCTCTCTTATACAAAACAGATTCCTGTTTATACAATGCCTTGTATAAATAAGTAAGAGCATTAGGGTAATCTTTTAAATCCATATATACAAGTCCTATGCGCCGCAAACAGAATGCTGCTTCAATAGCGTAATTATTGGGTTCGGCAATTTGCAATCCCTGGATTTGTAATTTCAACGCCCCGGGCAAATCTCCTTTTTCTCTCAGGGCAATACCAATAGTGCTCAATGCAAATGCCTCTCCTCTCCGGAATTTAATTTGCCTGGCTAATGCTAATGCTTTTTCACTAAAATAAATGGATGAATCAGGATTGGTATTGCGGTATTGCATACCCAGGTTCGTCAGTACAAGTACCCTGCTTGTATCGTCTTTTGTTATGTCCAACTGTTGTTTTAAACTGTCGGTAAGCTTGTTTTGAGAAAAACCAACGGCGCAGAAGATGGTAAAAAGGAATATAATTATTGATTTCTTACTCATTATTATGATTATACAGGTAATTGAATAATAAACTCACTCCCTTCTCCCTCTTTGGTTTCCACCTTTAACTCACCACCATGTGCTTTTACAATATCATAGCTTAATGACAAACCCAATCCCGTTCCCTGGCCTGTTGGTTTCGTGGTAAAGAAGGGCTGGAATATTTTGTCCAGTATTTTTTGCGGGATGCCGTTGCCATTATCTTTTACACTCACCTGCACCCGGTAGCTACCGGGTTTTCCATTTATCTTTTTCGTGCTTACTGAAACTATTGGCTCAAAATCATCAGGGTGCTGCTTCTTTTTTTCCGACACGGCATAAAACGCATTGGTAATTAAATTAAGAACCGCTCTCCCAAAATCCTGCGGAATGATATTGATGTTGCCAATACTTTCATCGAAATCTGTTTTTAATGCGGCATTAAAAGACTTGTCTTTTGCACGAAGACCGTGATAAGCTAATCTTAAATATTCATCTGCCAATGCATTAATATTGGTTGGTTCTTTTATACCGCCGCTGCTCCGGGAATGCTGAAGCATTCCCTTTACGATGGCATCGGCTCTTTTACCATGATGATTAATTTTTTGTTCATTGTCCTTTATATCCTTTGCAATGGCTTTTGCATCGGCCAGGTTTCCTTTATCCATTTCCTGCTGCATCTCATCAATCAGCTCAGTATTTACTTCAGAAAAATTATTCACGAAATTCAATGGATTCTGTATTTCATGTGCAATACCTGCAGTAAGTTCTCCAAGCGAAGCCATTTTTTCTGATTGTATAAGTTGTTGCTGTGTTGTTTTCAGTTCGTGATAAGCTTTTTCGATTTCCTTTGCCTGCTTCAGTTCTTTTTCTCTTCCCCGCTCCCTTTCAATTCGAATCAGGCGCTTCCGCTGAAATTTATGAATGGTAAATGCACTCACCAGGAAACATAGTGCATAAAAGGCATAGGCCCATCCAGTGCGCCACCAGGGTGGCCGGATGATAACTGCTATGCTTGTATCCTTTTCATTCCATACACCATCACTGTTGGTGCCTTTTACCCGGAATGTGTATTTCCCGGGCGCTACCCCGGTATAGCTGGCATACCGTCTTGTACCACTTTGTACCCAATCTTTATCCACCCCTTCCAACTTAGAAGCATATTGGTTTTTTTGACTGTTAGTATAATCAAGCGCAGCAAATTCGAATGAAAAGAAATTTTGATCATGCTTCAGTTCGATTTCCTTTGCAACCTGCTTACCCGGTACAGGGGTATCAAATAATTTGAATTGATTGATAACAACAGGGGGAATATATTGATTGCGCTGCAGATATTTTGGATGAAAAACATTTAAACCTTTAATACCACCAAAATAAAGTGTGCCATCACGACCCTTATAACTTGCACCTGGTGTAGTATGCCCTACGGTAAACTGGTTACTCTGCAAGCCGTCTTTGATATCGTAATTCGTACAAATATTATGGGTAATGGAAAATTTAGAAAGACCATTACCAGTTGCCAGCCAGAGATTTCCTTTATCATCTTCCTGTATTGAGTGAATGGTATTGCCTGGCAAACCCTGCTTTATTGTAAAAGCAGTGAAGGTTTCAGTTTCAGGATTAAACCGGCATAACCCGCCTCCAAAAGTGCCAAACCAAAGCTCCCCGCTTTTGTCCCTGAAAATGTCATGTATAGTTTTACCAGCGTCGGAACTATTATAAGGATTATTCAGGATTTGAGAACTGAAATCCTCATCATATACCCTGTTATTTGTCCGGTCAAACCGGCACAGTTGCCCTTTCCCTTTCTGGTTATACACCCAAATCATTCCTTCCTTATCTGCTTCGAGTTCCTGTATTAGCCTCGGATCAAATTTGAAATTTTTACCGGGCAAGGGGTTGGCAATTGAAAAACTTTCTGTTGCCGGACTGAACTTGTTGAGGTCACTGTTTACCGGGTGAATCCAGAAAGTACCATCCACGTCTTCCCAGATCCCGCTAACTGCATTCGTTGTAAGCGAAGCGGTATTGTGCGGCTCATGCTGGTAAGTGGTAAAGTGGTAACCATCGTATTTGTTCAATCCATCAAGCGTTCCGATCCATATATAGCCTTTGCTATCCTGCCTGATTTCCATTACATCATTGTGTGAAAGCCCGTTATTAATATTGATATGTTCAAAACGGAGTTTTTCCATTTGTGCATGAACCTTCCAGGTTATACAAAGCATGAAAAGCAAGAACAGCAAACCCGCTAAATAAAATTTTTTCATTGCCGATTAATTAAAAATTATATTTTAAACAGACAGTAAAAAATAAATTCAGTAAACTCTCCTTCCTTTGTTTCCACTTTTATTTCTCCGCCATATTCTTTTACAATATCATAACTCAGCAATAAACCCTAACCAGTTGCCGGTACGGTTGGTTTGGTGGTGAAGAAGGGCCGGAACCTATGAGCAATGAATCTACCTGATTTTATTAAAAAATCCGGTTTGAATAAAGTAAATACCAAAGTTATACAACAACGATAGCCACAGAATGAGGCTAAACAGCATATAAACAGCTACTAACCGGTTCCACCGTGTACTGACTTATTTCACCGTTCCCAGGTATTGATCGTACCAGAGAAGGGTTTCTTTTACAAAATCTGTACGTGGTACCAGGTGCCCCGATTCGTATATGATCATCTTCTTATGTTCCTTTGGCGTACCAAGAAAATTAAACATGGGCTTTTGTGAACTTTCAACAGGAAAGAACATATCATATTTTCCATTCAGCATCAATACCGGCTGCGTTACCCGTGGCAGGTAATTCAACTGGTCGGCTTCCGGCAGCGACTTGTTCATCACCATGCCGCCTACATTTAATACCACGGCTTTGAATCTTTTCTCCACCGCCGGCATCACCCCTCCCATATAGCCGCCCCAGCTCCAGCCGAGGTATCCCAGTTTATCAGCCTGTATATCTTTTCTTGTTTCTAAATAGTCTATGGTGCGCCCAATATCCTTTCGCCACATAATAACATGATCCTTGTAAAAAACGGTTTCATCAGCCAGATCAGATTTCAATTCATCATGCCGCTCATGTGTGCCCTTATACACCGGTACAATTAAAGCCCTGCCGCTTTTTAAAATAAAATCAACACGGTTGGTAAGAAATTGAGGATCGAATTTTTTGGAATAAATATCACCGGAACCGGGGAAGAAAATAATTGGCTGAAACGGCCCTTTAGCATCCTTTGGCAGGTATATATAAGCTTGCACACGTTCATTGTTGTAGCCAGCATCAAACGTCACTTTTTCCGCTGTCCATGATTCGCCTTCTATGCTGGTTTCAACCTTTGCATCTAAAGGCTTTTTGTCGTAATTGAACTGTGTAAGAAAAACAGCGAATGTTTTATCATCAACAGGTTTTTCTTTCGCGTAATCCCTGAAGTCAATAGAAATCGGTTTGGTTAAATGCGCCAGGGTGGTATCTCCCGGAAGTTCTTTCATGCACCGGAAGCCATTGGCGATACTCCTGTCCATAGCAGGTTGTGTATAGCCATCATTAAAAGAGTAGATGGGATCGTTCCATCCGCCACCAAGGGTATAACGCTGGCCGGGATCATTGCTTTCATTGAAGCACCATTCCCTTGCATTGCCCGCCAGGTCATAAATGCCAAATGTGTTATAGCCTTTCATGCTGCCCACAGGGGAGGAAGACTTCCCATTGTAATTGCTCAATGGGACGATAAACTCTGTTCGGGAAGTTTCTGCGACAACTGCCCAGTGAAAGACCGTAGGAAGTTGTTTATTCGAATAAGCCGCATACGCTGCCGCTTCGTACCATGATAGGCCGGTAACAGGATGATTTTCCTGTCCATCAGGCCAGGCGCCTGCTTCCCAAACCGCAGGTCCCTGTCGTCCTGTTTTGTCAACAAATAAAGCTAAGGCTGACGCTAATGGAATCACTTTTCCATTGGAGTACACTGGAAAATTCCAAAACTTTTCATTGGTGTATCCACCTGCATCCATAAAAGCTTTATACTGTTTATTCGTTACTTCATATTTATCCATCAAAAATTCACCCACTAATTGCCCGCCGCTTTTTTCAAGGCCAACGATATACATAGGAGTTTCTTTCGTTGGCACCCTCACCATATTTTCGGGAAGACTGCCTGCTGCATCCAGCTTCAGCTTTGCTATATCAGGACCGATTCTTCCATAGTTCCAGGGTCCCGCATATTCAATGGTCTGGTAACCATTCTTTCTTATTTCCACCCGGAGATAACTACGGGGGAACCTGGCGTCCTTCAATGGTGTAATGCCTGCTGATCTCCAATCTGCATCAGGTACATTATAGTCCTTCCAGAATACTTCCGCTCCCGATGGTTCTGTTTCCATAGATATAGCAGTGGCAAGTGTTGGCCATAATTTTACTAAGGAGGAATCGCCGGGAATGTATTTCTCCGCTTCCAGCGCCATATCAAATGCTTCAGTAGGAGGGCGGAAGTTTTCGTTCACTAATTTTTGAATGGCCGGCAACAATTTGTTGCGTGCATTTTGTTTTTTCAGCCAGGGGGGAATAAATAAAAATGCAGCTACGCCCACTACCAGTAGCGGTACGGCGATCTTACTGATCTTTATTACCCTTGCCTTTGATGATACATGTTCTTTATACTTTACCGCTTTTCCTTCCAGTGTCTTATTCAGCGGAACCTGCAGACCGGGATTACTGACAGCATAAATTTCTACCGGTTCTTTTACATTCTTCAAAGAATATTTTCCGAGAGAAATGGATTGAATGTCTTTCTGGTTTTTGATATCATCATGCACTTTGGCGGATACAAATATGCTGCCCGGCACCGCCAATGATTCAAGCCGGGAAGCGATATTGACACCATCGCCATGCACATCCCCCTCTTCAAAAACAACATCTGCCTGGTGAATACCGATACGGACCGGCACAATGGGTTCCTGTTGCATGGATAGTTGCACCGCCATCGCTGCTCTTACTGATTCACCGGCGCTGTCAAAACTGCAAAGGGCGCCATCCCCGCTGAATTTAATAATTCTTCCGCCATGCAGGCTGGTCTCAGCTTCTAATTTCTTTTTCAGTTTTTCGCGAAGCTGCAGGGCTAATGCTTCATCTTCGTGCATGATGGCGGTAAAGCCCATAATGTCGGCAAACATAATAGCGGCGAGCTGGCGGGATGATGACATAATTGTTTCAGGATTTATTTGGTTCTGTAAGGTAAATAATCGTGCTTTTCATTTTACCAGTATATCTGAAAACTTTATGCTTAGTGATGATGATGTTTTTTTAAATGTTCTTTCAACAGATCCTTACCGTAGTCATTGCCGTTGGGGGTTCTCACGACCGTATGAATATGGTTTTTAACCGGGCCGGGCCTCGGTTTGGAACGATCCCAGATAGCAACCGGCGCCTGGTGGTCAAACTCGATTAAAACAACCGGGCTGTGAATGCGGTAATAAAACGGGCTATTGATATCCGTTTCCTGTACCCAGGTAAAATGGGTTTCATCAAGGTGTGATCTTACCTCTTCCATTTTTACTTTGGCCTGGCCTTCCTTCATATTGCCAACGTATTCGGCGATCAGATCCAGCAATGCATTTTTTTGATCAGCGGACAATTCTTTGGCCGCTATACCGGTAGCAGGGATGATCGCATTATCCCTGAAAGCTTCAGCCTGGTTGAAATTTTGATCTTTACTATGCCAGATAGTGGCTTTATCTTTTTGTGCCTGCGTAAGTGATGAATAAAAAGCTACTCCTTTTTCTTCTTCCGCTTTGAATGTTCGCAGGCCTTTGTTTTTACCCGATTCAATATAGGTGGGTTCAGATCCCATAAAAGTCGGGGTCATTACCACCTGGTCGCCTTGCAAAAAATAATTAATCACCAGGTGATGGCCGTCGAGCTGCCAGCCCCAGGGTTCGGTATCAGAAGGCGTTCCCAGAAAGACCAGCCAATATTTATCACCTCCGTATCTTTTATAATCATTGGTCAAAAAAGCTAAATGCTCTTCCATCTTCATGATATCTTTTGATTTTTGAACACCTTTCAGGCTAAGGCTTGCTTTCAAAATTTCAAATGCCAGGTCTTTCTGTTTCGTAGTCAATTCTTCAAAACCAATTCCCGTTCGTTTATAAAAGTCTATGTTATGCCATTTCCGCCACTCGCTGGATTCAACCGGGAAACTGCATTTTTCCCTTTGTTCTTTTGTAATAGCCTGGAGAAAATTATTGACCGCATTTTTTATCGGGGTAATGTTGATACCCGTCTTTTTTACCGGGAATAAATTTTCAACCAGTTTACCATCTGTTGTAATACCAACAAACGGCCTGTTCAGCTCAGCCGTTTCTTCCGGAGTACCTGCCTGGAAAACTTCTATATCCGGCGCAGGCTTTACGCTTGCCAGCATGCCATCCAGGTAACCCCATTTGTCAATAATGGTTTGTGGCTGATTTTTTTCAATATGAATACTGCGAATGATATCATAGTTGTTATTTCCATAACTGTACGTATATTTCAACGGCTGACCCATTGCTGAATCCGGGAAAGAAAGTGATATGTTATAAAACCCCTGCGCATCCGGTCCTGTCATCAATAGAGGTTTATCCAGCGATAAGGGGGCTATAGTACCAAAGATTCCCAGTGAATCAGGATGGCTTATACCGGTCATGTTTATTTTAAATTCTACTTGCGAAGCTGGTTTTAAAACATAATAGAGAGAAAGAACTAAAGCGGCTCCAAAAAGTAATTTTAGTAAGAGGCTATTTTTCATGTATCTGTTTTTTTGCAGGTTGTTGCTGTGTTGAACAATGGATACCACCACCACTCCAGTTTTGCATGATAAAATCAAGGAATACAATTTTCCGGTCAGGAAATTGTTGATGGAAAATATTTTTGACCTGTTCTTCTTTTGCTGCGCTGCCGCCCATTTGCACATAAGTGGGCAGGATCACCAATCCGTTTGTGACTAAGTAGTTCATATAGCTTGATGCAGGCACCCTTAATAAAGTGTCGCCTGCTTTTGGTTTTTCTGAAGGAATAAAACTGCTTACCTCCACATCCAATGTTACTTCAGCAGAATCAATTTTTTCTCTTGCCAGTATTTTCTTAGTAACCAGGTCAGGGAGGGGTACTTTAATGATCGTAAATGATTTTCCATCCTGGTCTTTTGCATTTTTAAGAATGTTGTAGTTCTCATTCATGCGTTCATAGTTCATTTGGTTGATGAGGTTGAGCCCTTTTTCTTTTTCATCTACCCATGCTAATAAAATGGTGCTGGCATTGGCGAAACGTACAAATTCATCCGTATGTCCTCCTGTGCCACCACCGACATAATTAGCTGTTATGCGGCGAAAAAAACTTTTAGGATCATCCGCCAAACCCTGTTTCATCCAAATAATATTTCTGACACCGAGCACACGTTTGAATTCCGCTTCAATGTATTCTTTTTTCAGGTCAGGGTTGCGTTGAAACACGGTCGCTTCACACAATATCAGCGTACCAGCTCCGTTTACTTCAATGGCGCCACCTTCATGTATCACATTTGTTTTTTGAATAATAGCTCTTTCGGCAACAGCCATCAGGCTGTCTACGGCAGCCGTTTTCAACCGCTTTTCATTTCGAAGTGCATAGTATTTATTAATGCTGTCAGCATTGCCTTCGTACTTTAATTTTAGAAAACCCGGGTATCCATAACTATTCCAGGCAAAATCAGCTACACCCAATTCACCTTTGTCATTCACTAAAAAAGCAGCGCCATGGTCTCTTATCCAGTAACGGTCTCCCGGCATTACATAAAACTTAATGTTTGAAGTATCAACTCCCTGTATCCTCAGGTAAGCCCTGGCTGTTTGCATCAAACTATCTGAATGAAATGCCATCTTTACTGTAACATTGAGCGTAAGTGTTTTAAGCAGAGACATAATACCAGGATAGTAACCCCTGGCAGCATCTTCTTCCCAACCCAGCCATACTGCATCATGTGTTTCCCATTCAGCGGGCATGTAGAAAGTGGCTGTTGATCTTTCATTTTTACCGGAGTTGCAGGCAAACAGGAGCGATGCGGCAAATAACAGGAGCAAATAATTTTTCATGTTTTCTTTTAATTACGTTTTACTAATGTTGAATGCAGCACTTTGATCTTCCATTGATTTTTTTCTTTTACCAGTATCACCGTTTCCATCCATTTTACCAGGTCTATTTTTGTGTTCCTGGTTATTTCTGATTGGAGGCGGTAAGTCGCCCATGCTATGTTCCTGTTTATGGTGGTACTTACAAAGTCAAGTTTGTTGGTTCGCTTATAATCTGCCACCTTCATAAGCGGTATCATTTTTTGAATCATTGTATCTATCGTCCATACCTGGCCATATTCATAGAATTTTATATCAGCAGTACTGTATTGTTTTAAACCTGCTGTATCACTGGTTGATAAAGCATCAAACATTTTTTGAATGCTTTGCTGTACAGCCTGCTGGCTTTTACTTAATGGCTCTTGTGCCTGTACCAATCCTGTAAATAAAATTGCGGCGAAGAATAATATTAGTTTTTTCATTAAATACAGAATATGGTTTTTAAAAACGTTCTCATGTTAAATGCATTAGTTTTTATAAATAACTCAGCCACCATTTTTCTTTATGATTGGTTTTATACCTGTCAAATTTTTTGCACAATGGATAAAGTAATAATATAACGGCAACCCATACCAAATAAACAACCCAAAGGCTGAAACCATATCCTTTTAATAGCGGCACATCCCCAATCCAGCCATCCAGGATCATTTTTTGCCAGCCAAATCCTGTTAGTTGCGCAAATACCAGGGCGATGATATGAATAAGGTAAAGGTGCAGGATGTAATAAAAAAATGGCACCCTTCCAAAGGTGCTGAAGAAAATGACCAGCCTTCCTTTTAAGTTTTCAGCATTTGCCAAAAAAATCAATGCCGGGCCCAGCGTCATCAGCAGGTATAGAAGAGAAGGCGGATATTTTGATGGGTTTAAGAATGATATCAATGTTTTGGAGAACTCATCAAACTGTATCCACTTCGAAGGATTGCCATACAGGTTTATGCCTCTCAGAATGATGAATAGTACGATGGCGGAAAAACCAATACTATTGAGTATTTTTTTTCGCTTGTTTGCATCATACGATTTATCATACAGCGCACCAAAACAATAACCAAGCGACATAACAGCGATCCAGGGAATTACAGGATAGTCAACATACAATTTGTAATTACCCGAATATTTAAACAATGTCATCTCATGCAAAATGGCCCAGAGGTAGTTACCATCAAAATGTACATTATCCAGCAGGTTGTGACCAAAAATGAGGACGCAACTAAAAATTAAAATAACTGTCCGGGGAAGGTGGATTAATGCCGCCAGCACGATCATACTTATACCCAGTGACCAGATGACCAGTAAGCCGGGGCTGCGGAAATAAATATCAAAATACCATCCAAAATTTACAATGGTCATCTCAATAAATACCAACCAAATACCCCGCTTCAGTAAAAAAGCGGATAGTTCCTTTTTGGGTTTTCGTATGCCAACCAGGAATGCGGAAATTCCCGCCAAAAAGCAAAATGCCGGGGCGCAAAAATGGGTGATCCATCTTGTAAAAAAAATGGGTAGCGTTGTTTGAGACGGGTCTGCAGGGTCATATAAAAATGCGGGGGCATGAAAGTAATCCCTCACGTGATCGAGCGCCATTACTACCATCACCATGCCTTTGAGCAGGTCAAGAGATTCTATCCTGTATTTAACTGTTGCATGTAATCGCTGCATAGTGATCTTTAAATGAATTTGTTTATAGTTGATTTTATGGCAAATGATATTACAAATAACTCAACCACCATTTTTCTTTATGACTGGTTTTATACCGGTCGTACCATTTGCATAATGGGTATAATGAAACCACTACAGTGATCCAAACGAGGTAAACAATTCCCAGCGAGAAGCCATAACCTTTCAGGCCTTCTGCAAACCAAAGAGGCTGCTGCAGTAACCAGACCTTCCAGCTAAAATCAGTGAACAATCCTGCAGCCAGCATGGTTAATAAATGAATCAGGAAAATATGCAACAGGTAATAAAACATGGGCACCCGGCCATAAACGGAAATAATCCCGGACACCCGGTTGTTTATCTTTTCTGTAAAGGCCAAAAAAAGAATAGCAGGCCCGAGTGTCATCAAAATATATAATAAGGAAGGCGGGTACTTGGACGCTTTAATAAAAGAAAGAAATGTATAAAATAAGGAAGACTGATGGCTCCAGAGAGAAGGATCACCATATCCATTAATGAAACGGATTACAATAAACAAAGCGATGGCGGAGCCGCCAATGATCAATAGAATTTTTTTTCTTTTTTCAGCATTGAAACCCGGAGTATATAAACTGCCCAGGCAATAACCGAGTGCCATTATCCCGATCCAGGGAAGAATGGGATACCCAACCAGGACATTTTTTCCATTCCATGTAAAGAAATTCTGATCGTGCAGTAATGCCCAGCCAAAGGCTTTCCAATTATTTCCTGCTACATGAATATTGTCAAGCAGGTTATGGCCGGCCACTAATACAATACCAACTACCAGGATTGATTTAAAGGGCAAATGAATTAAACCGGCCAGTACGATCATACTGATCCCCAGCGCCCATATAATAATGAAGTAAATATTGGTAAAGCTGATATCGAAGTTCCACCCAAAAACGATAAGCGTAAATTCCAGCAGCACCAGCCATAAGCCGCGTGTTAAAAGAAAGATGGATAACTCTTTCTTTGTTTTTTTTTGTCCTGCGATAAATGCAGAAGCTCCTGCCAGGAACATAAATACCGGTGCGCAGAAATGGGTAATCCATCTTGTAAAAAATAAAGCAGGGCTGGTCATTTCAAGATCAAGCGGATCATACATAAAAGCGCCGGCATGAAAATAATCCCGTACATGGTCCAGCGCCATAATGATCATGACTGATCCACGGAGCAGGTCAATGGAGGTGATTCTTTTAGCAGCGGTTAAGTTTTGTTGCATGGGATGATTTTTATTCCAGGTGATATTCTTTTTTAATTAATGCAATTAAGCTTTCTGCAGCTCTGCATCTTTCCAGTCCAAAGTTTTGGGCAAAGGAAAAAGTGCCATACAGGTACTGAACTCTTGTAAGAAATTCATTAATTATCATAGGATCTTCCGTCAGCAGCTTTATTGATTTATCTTCCGGTTCCTTTCGCTCCTTAAAAATTTTCATTAATACTGCGGCATCAAAAAGCTTATTAACCGTAAGAAAATAATGATTTACTCTGTCTGTAATCCTGTTATTTTGATTGGCAATTTGTTTCAGCGAGTTGTAATAAGAAGAGATACTATCCGATACTTTTTGATTATGGATCAGGCGCAACTGGCCCGAAGATTTCATCTGGTCATAAGTCCGTTCATTAGCAAAAAGTAAATCAGCCCCCATAGTCAACGTCCTTGCCAGAAAATAAATCCTGTTTACTCTTGTTTTGCTTTCGGGGCTTTTCAGTAAATACATCAGCGAATCAATGGTACTGAATCTAAGGATATTATCCCTTGCATAATTTTTATAAGCCGTAGTATCGGACTTCAGGTCTTCCAGCAGGTTTTTCATGTACACTTTTTCCCGGTCACTTTCAATTTTATGCTCCAGTTGATACTCCGCTAAAAAACCGCAGAATACAGCGAGGAACAACATTAAGAATTCCCAGAAATAGGCTTTCCAGTTTTTCTTTCCGTGAGAGTGGGAGTGATGATGTACTTCCATATCTTTTTCAGTTACGGGTGGAGAGTTATATGTTACAGTTTCTTCCCCTTCAGATTGTTTTATTGTTTCGGGAGCCGGTTCCTGGCGTGAAATGCTTTGATCAGTGTGTCGGTCAGTTGATTGTATAGTGGCGTCAGTAGGTGGCTGAGGTGTTTCCTCAACGGGTTTATCCGGCTGGACGCCATCTGAAGCGGGGAGGTCTTTTTCTTCCATATCCGTCGTTGGTTATAAATTGTCATCAGGATACGAAGAAAGTTGAAACAGGAGTACGGAATGAAGCGCTTTCTAAATATAAGAAAACTGTCTTCGGATAGAGCAAATGACGTGGTATTTATTACTGCGCTACATTGTTTACTTCTTTCACACAAAGCGCAAGGTGGGTAAGCGAAAATGTAAACGATATACTGTCCTCTGCCCGTCTTAGTTTTTCATTGTGTAGTTTTCAGCACATTCATCATAAAAGGACGCCGCATACAGGGTTTTCCCAAATCAGCAGCGTCCCTGGCAAGGTTTTCAGCGAAGAAGTACTATGCAGGTTATAGATCTACCGGCATGGACATAATAATGGGTTCCAAAACTGTGTGGCGCTCTTTCAACTCCTGGTTCTTCGGATCATTGATGATGGATCCAAGCTTTGCTAAATCTGTTACTTCCACAATTAATACCACAGAATTCGGATCATCTGTATCCTGGAATGTTTTAAAACCAGATACTGCAGGAGCGAATATTTCTACCCGGTCCTGGTGGCCTTTGAGCCATGCATCAATATCACTTACTTTGTGTCTGATTACGATTGTTGGCATTTTAGGTTGTTTATTAATTGTTATGCCTACTCTATCCGGTTTTCGGCTTACCCGTTTTTATTTTCAGGGTGCATCAATAGTTATTATTTATTTGTTTTATGCACTTCAAGTTCTATTTCTATCATAAATTCCGGCAAAGCCAGTTCTTTTACGCCCAGCCAACTGCCTGTTGGAAATTGTTTTTTATAAATTTCATTCCGGTAAGCTGACTGTTTTAGAAATTCGGGCATATTGGTGGTAAACACATTCTCCACCACCACATCATCAAAAGTGCAACCATAGTGTTTTAATATTTTATCCAGGTCGGAATAACAGTTCTTCATCTGCTGCAGCAAATCTCCTTTTGCAGTGGGTACTCCTGCGTCATCCATACTTACGGCTCCTGAAATTTTTATATCGTCACCCATCTTTACTGCATGGGAATAGCCATACGCTTTTTCAGCTTCGGGCCTTAATAAAAAATACTCTGGCTTTTCATCAGGTTTTGCTGTTGGTTCCGTTGCTGTAGTTTTTGCTGTACCGGTATTGTTGCAACTAATAAATAATAATGAACCCAGAATAAGAGTTGCCGTTAATGAGAATAGCTTTGTCATAAGTTTAAGTGTTTGAATTTTAAAAGTAATCATCTGTAACGACTTTCTTTTATAGATGTGCAAAAATGACAGTTTTGTTATCTTCAGCAAGGGTCTTAAAATGAGGCCGTATCAAAAGTCAAATGTTGCCGGAGGCGATAAGAAATCGTAAATTAAAAATCTAACTTTCCGTCGCGTTTTTTCCATGTAGCCATATACTTCCCTGTATAACTCACTTTTCCGGTTGAGTCTTTGACAGTTGTTTTACCAACTTCAGTAACCGTGTTTTCAATATCCTTTTAAATGGCGGCTTTGCCCGCTCCGATCGGTTTTCGGCTTGCCCGGTCTATAGTTAATAATTACTGATGATCAGTCCATCAATTTTATTTTTTAATGCCATGATTTTTGCAACAGCAACCGGGACATCAATAATCCTTTTAGTAGTTTAATGGTTTTGATAATAAAAGAAATGCTTTGCAATGGGAAATGAGATACTGTAAAGGTCTGTTCACCTGTAGTTTTTAGTGAGTAGATATTCACCAGGATAGTATAGATTTTCAGCTTTAAACAGGACAAATTGTGCATCAGCAGGATTAATTCGTCAGCAAATGCCAGCAGAACTAAAAATCACCGGCAAAGTGACCAAAGTCACTTTGCCGGTGGTGTCCGGGCTATAAGTTTACATCGGGTTCAAAAGAAATGAAAAGAGTTACGCGGTTTGTGCTGATGTGTATTACCTGTGTGGGGATAGTGACCAGCATGGCCGGGCTGTTTAAATGGTTGCGTAAGTAAATAATAAAATCAATCGTATATGAAACAGAATATGGGAGCAGCGGATAGAATCCTCCGGATTATCCTAGCTGTGGTATTTGCGTGGCTGTATTTCAGCGGAATGGTTACAGGTATTACCGGGATAATATTAGTAGTACTGGGTGGGGTTTTTGTGCTGACCAGCTTTATCGGCTTTTGTCCGCTCTATGCAGTTTTTGGAATGAATACCTGTTCACGAAAGGCGAATTCAAAATAAAGCTGCCCCTGATTCCGGCAGTCGTTGATTGGTGAAAAAACAAAGGCGGGCCGCAGGTTTCCGCCTTTGTTTTTAATATTAATCTTCTTTACTGCCTTTATCCCCCACAAACCATTGCTCTTTATTTTTAAACAATACATTGAATGTGGTCAATGAGCCGTAGCACCGGGTGATATATTGCTGCATATTCACTTTGTCTTCATCACTCAGTTTTTTATTGCTGTTGATATTCTGTTCCAGTACACGCAGCCGGTCCCGCAGCATCACTATTTTATGAAAAAAATCATCAATCGGTATTTCTTTTGGTTTAAGTGATTTATCAAAAGGCTGAAGCAGCAGCATTCCTTTGGTCCATTTTTCTCCCAGCGGAACATTTTCCGTAAGGCCGCCCCATAAACGAAGAATTTTAAGCAATGACTTTTCCACTTCGCTATGTGTTTCTATTTCTTCCGTTACATTTTCCGGGATGATCTCATCCAGCTTAGTATCTGTTTTATCTATTTCTTTTATTCCATGATTGATAAAAGAGATAAGATACGTTGCAAAACGGATACCCACTATTACACCGGGTCCGTATTGAGTGTGCTGCAGCCTGGTGCCGATGCCAAGAGTTGTTTGTTCCATTCCCTGTTATTTATACATTGAAGTTATACCAAATGTATTTATAAAATTAATGCGGACTTTTCCGGTATAATGCCGATGTAGTCCCGGTAGCTATCTGGGGCTATTACGGATGCACAACCGGTATTAGTTCAAAAATTTTTTTTTCTCTTTGCCGGTTGCAAAAAAAGAAAGGATGACTTTTAATAAGCCATCCTTTCTGTAAATGCTAAGATACTACTTTATTCAACAAGCATATTTCTTGTCAGCGTGCCGCTTTCTGTTTGCAGCCTGATATAATATAACTGGCGGCTAAGGCCGGTGGCATCCACCGGGATAAGATGACTGCCTGCTTCACTTTGTTTATTGGTCAATA
Source organism: Chitinophagales bacterium (assembly GCA_015654695.1). Classification (GTDB taxonomy): domain Bacteria; phylum Bacteroidota; class Bacteroidia; order Chitinophagales; family Chitinophagaceae; genus VBAT01. The sequence goes on from JAATGJ010000065.1 coordinate 24,525, forward strand.
CTTTTACTTCTCTTCCCAGTATATCGAGTATGCTCAATCTTACTTTCTGGGCGGTTGGCAAATCGAATCGTATAGTGGCGGTACTTCTGAAAGGGTTAGGAGCATTCTGGAATAATACTATCCCGCCTTTCCCGGAAATGGTAGCCGTGACAACAGGCGAATTTTTAAATTTCCCGTCATTGTCCACCTGTTTCAAACGATAATAGTATAAACCGGGAGCCAAACCTTTATCTGTATAACTATAGTTTCTGACAGCGGGACTTTCACCGGCTCCGTTTACAAAGTTTACGGCATACCAGTCCGTTCCATTATTACTGCGTTGTATCTCGAAACCTTTATTATTAGATTCTGATTCCGTTTTCCAGTTGAGTAGCACATCATTGTTAGTAGTTATCGCCCTGAAACCGGCAAGAACAACTGGTAATGGGAAATCAGGCTGAAACCTGAGATCTATGAAGTAAACTCTTCCGGAGCCTATGGTTGGAAATCCTCCATCCGGGTCACCCGATACAAAAAAGTCATAGATTCCATTGTTATTTCCGGTATAATCTGTTGGCGTCTCTGGTTCGTTCAGATTATCATAAGCGATTACCCTGATCGGGTCAGTACCTAAGTCAGTTCCGGGGGTTCCATACCAGTTGCTCCTTCCTATAAGATCAGCAGCATACCAACCATCAACACTATAAACCGAGACCACAAAGGAATCTGTTGGTGTTATGTGAACCGGGGTAGTTAAAGCAACTTCCTGCCAGTCACTTGCTGTTTCTGTAAAAGTTTCTTCTGCTAACTTGGTTGTGCCGTCATTAGTCCATAAGTGACCAATATGCGCACCTGTATGCAGGTTACCTTTGTAGAAACGTATTGCGGTTACATTGCCGGGTTGGCTGACCCGGAATCTTACCCCGGTTTCTATTCCATCGGTCCCGGGATCATTGAAGTTCATTGTCGGGTCAGTTACGGCTGGTGGAGCGATAGGAAAATTTATCGTATAAGTTTGTGCATTGGTAGCTACTCCGCATACCAGCGTTATGGCAAAAAATAAAACAAAGAGGCTTTTGGAAAAATTAAAGAAGGGGTAAAAATTTCTTTTCATAAAATAGATTTTGTGTAAAAAACAATTCGGTGCCTTTTCAGGATATTCTGATTGGTAGTTTTTCAAAAGCTATTGGAGTGTTGTTTTGGTTATTGGTACAGGTAGATACCTCGTTGAAAATAACCCAAAAACTTACGTGAAGATAAGAATTGTTTGTTCCAAACACTTTTTTGTGTATCAAAGTTTTTTAAAAAACTTGTTTCTTTTTTTGCGACCGGCAAAAAAAGAAAGGATGACTTTTAATAAGCCATCCTTTCTGTAAATGCTATGATACTACTTTATTCAACAAGCATGTTTCTTGTCAGCGTGCCGCTTTCTGTTTGCAACCTGATATAATATAACTGGCGGCTGAGGCCGGTGGCATCCACCGGGATAAGGTGACTGCCTGCTTCACTTTGCTTATTGGTCAATACTTTTACTTCTCTTCCCAGTATATCAAGTATGCTCAATCTTACTTTCTGGGCAGTTGGCAAATCGAATCGTATAGTGGCGGTACTTCTGAAAGGGTTAGGAGCATTCTGGAATACTACTATCCTGCCCTTTCCGGAAACGGTAGCCGTGACAACAGGAGAATTTTTAAATTTCCCGTCATTGTCCACCTGTTTC
>JAATGJ010000032.1 GCA_015654695.1 Chitinophagales bacterium
TCCATCACCACACGCGGCTGCCAGTTCCAGTTCCGGATGCGGTTGCAAATACTCTGTTACAATGCTTCGTGCCAGCGGCTCGTCATCTATGATAACTACTTTGCTCATTGGTACTATTTTTATTTAAAATCTGTCAGACACTCTTGGCGGTATCAGGCACCTGGGGAATCTTTATTAGTGTTGTAAAAATATTATCTTTTGCTTCAGGGATCTGCAGATCATTGCGGGCAAACAATAAATATAGCCTGCGCTGTACGGATTTTAGCCCGAAACCTATTCCCTGCTTTGGCGAAGAAGTTTCCGGATCAAAAGGATTGCTGACCTGTATAATTAATTCATTTTCCCGTTTGTTTGTCTGCAAACGGATAACGGTTTCCCCGGTTGTATCATATAATCCAAACTTGATCGCATTTTCCACGATCGGCTGTAGCAACAATGCCGGTACTTTCATTTGTAAAGATGCTTCATCACTTTCAATAACTGTGGCTAAACGGTTGCCGAAACGTACTTTCTCAATATCCAGGTACAATTGCAGGTATTGCATTTCTTCCTGCAGGTTGACCCATTGTGTTTCTTCTTTCTTTATCGTACCCCTCAAAAAATCGGATAACTGCTGCACCATCTTCCTGGCTTCTTCCGGCCGTATCCCGATCAGTGCGTTAATGGAATTTAAACTGTTGAATAAAAAATGCGGCTGCAATTGCTGGCGCAGTTTAAACAGTTCCGCTTCTTTGGTTAATTTTTCAGCATCTGATTTTCGTTTATCACTATTTTGCTGTTCCTGCCAGTTGAGCCAGATAATGCTGATCATGGTGACAATGCCCATTATTAAAAAAGCAATGCTGGAACGGATCATGACGGAACGTTTCAGGAAGGGCATATAATTTTCATAATCATTTAAGACCAGTCCCAGCAGCCACTTCGTCAGCAGCACCCACAGGATGGTAAATACGACACACATACCCAGTACGTTTATATACTGATCAATACCCGGCGCATAATACCGGAATGTATTCATCACCAGCAGGCAGAAGAGTAATAATGAAATATTGCTGATGACGCTGTCAATGATGGCAGTCTCCCAGGAAAGATCGAACCAGTGTAATAATAAGGCATGATCTGTCATTAATATCAGCCATGCGATAATGAAGACAAACAAAAAACGCCTTACTGAAAATAATGATACAGGCATAAGCAGGTTAAGCCAGTTTAAGAAGCTGGTGTATCTGGGTAAAGAAGATATTTTCTGCTTTTTGATTGACGGTATAGATATACGCTTCTGCATTTTCCTGTTCCTCGATTCTTGAATACAATTCCGCGCCATCTATCAGGTCGCTCAGCTTATACAGTTCACTTATATTGATGAACTGCCATTGTACCAGCTGTTCTTTACGGTTATAAAATGTTTCTTCTTCTCTTTGTCCCATGTTCAGGGCTTTTTGAAAAGCTTCTTCTTTGCTGCCTCCCGCTACCAGGCGAAGCTGTTCATCAAATTGCGGCGTATGGTCACCTTCGCCACATACAATGCGGAATACCATTTTTGCCAGATACCAGTTCATAAGCGTTTCAGTTGGTTGCCTGCCGTAAGGCAGGCAGGGTTTATGTATGCCATGATTTCAATGTGTTCATGGTTCAATAGTTCTTTACAGGTATGGCATACATCTAATTAGTTTGGGTGGCCTGCAATCTTGTTCAATAGGGATGTAAAAAATGAACGGAATAACAAAAGTTGATCCTTCGACAAGCCTGGTACAGTACGGTTAATAGCTTTTTATCTCCATACCACCGAATACCATGGTTCCTTTCAGGATGAGTGTTTTGGAAGTGGCTTCGGATACGCCGGAAAACCTTCTTTTATCACTGATACCGCCGAAGATGGTGACCGCTCCTTCTGTTTTGACCGCCCAGTTGGAAGGAATGATTAAAGTAGCCCCTCCAAATATCGCCGTTACATCCAGTACCGCCGGTGCTGTCATATCCGCCTGCATCAGGTCCACTTCACAGCCCCCAAATACATTGACAAGATTACCACCTTTAAAATTTTTGGAAAGTATCACCCGTTTGCCGCCACTGAATACGCAGGTAAAGTCGATGAAATCATCCTGGCTGTACGCTTCTTCACTGAGTGGTGTTATAGTTTCGGCCCGCACGCCAGCATTTTTTTTTTCAGCGCAGGTTTGCCAGCGTTTCCTGCGCTTTGGCCGGAATATAAATAAAACACCCAGTACAATTAATATCAATGGCCAGAAATGACGGCGGAGATCACCGGGAAAAAAATAGTCATTGATCAAAAATGCGCCACCAATAATGACGGGCACAAACCAGCCACCATCGCGAAAACCTTTTTTAACGCCGATGAATATACCGATGGCGACCAGCAGCATCTGCCAGGTAAATAACCAGACCGGCATAGGCACGCCATAACTCTTGACGAGCGCCAAACCTCCTATAAGTAAAAGGAAAAGACCGGTCCAGATATGATTATGGCCGCTGCGTTCCGTCCGCTCTTCCCACCGGCTCTTCATTTCTTCTTTAAAATTTCTGTAATCGCTCATGTTCTTTTCAGATTTTAGGTAAAACTATGGGGGAGATAGTGAATAGGCAACAGTGAATGGGCAATAAGGTAGTGAAACTCGGTGAACGGGGGGAAATGAGGGGTGAAGAGAGGTGGTCTATATCGGGTTAAGACACAAATGCTCCCTAAGCTCCCCTAACTATTTTGGTTATCTAGTTTGCAGTTATGAACTTTGCACTATGAATGATAAAGAAGTTATACTGGCAGCATTGCAAAGGGAAAGAGATGAACTACATGATAAGATCATGCAAGTAGATAGAATAATTAAGAAGGTTAAGAACGTGGACTATTCAAATGATAACAGCAATGATAATGCAAAGCAGATTGAAGCAATTGCAATCAAACAGCCTGCTGCACCTGCTAAGGTTATTTCTCTTTCCACTTCTACTGATGTTAAAGTACAAGTGCTACGAGTGTTTGAGTTATTAGGCAAAGCATCCAAATTGAGCCAGATTCAGGATGAATTTACCAGACTGACAGGCAGTAATTATAGAGTCCGGGACGTGGTTCGTGGTCTTAAACAGTCCAAGATATTGCTCATGCTAAAGCTAATTGATTCCCATCGTGGTATATTATGGGTTAAGAAAGACTGGGTTAGAAATGGAGTATTATTAGATGAATATAAGCCTGAAGGTTTTGATTTGTTCTATCAGCCAGCTAACGTAATATATGAATAGGCATATTTAAAGTAAGTCGTATTTAGTTTTAGTTGCCTTATCAATTGTTTCCGAAACTGAAATAAGTCTGATTATTTCATCCATTATTTTTTGAGGTATTGTTCCAATTAGACGTTTTTTTTCTTTTTGTAATATCTCGTTTATTTTTCCTTTAGAACGCTCAGTAATATCGGAACAGTCCGCAAATGAGTCATGATCTAAGAAGCCACATTTATCTTGAGGTAGAGGCAATTGAGTTCCTTGTAAAGCAGGGAGAAAATCATCTGGCCTTAATTCGGTATTAATATAAATAGTAGCAAGTTGTCCCTGACTGTCGCCAACTACAACTATCATTTTTACTTTTGGTTGGAATGAATCTGTATCGAATATTCTTATTACTGAGCCTACTTTCATTTATTCCCATTCTTTGAAATCAATTCGCTCCCCAATGTAGTGAATTAATTCCCTAGATGCGCCTAATCCCTTCGCAATTTCAATGTAGGAAATAGTTGAATTAAGCCCTTTTTTTTCTACTGTTTTATTGTAGGCTTCGTTGTGAGATTTCTTTTTTAGTTCACCAAAATTAAGATGCGAGTTTTCAGCAATTGATTCTTCTAAACAATTTATATCACTTTTGGATAGATAATCTAAATTCGGAGGTTGCTGAGCTTTTACAACATCGTCTTCATCAATTATAAAATATTTTTCATTTTGAGGGCTACTTTTGACTTTATCCAAACAATAGGAAGGAACAGGCCCGTGTTTCATTGCAATAATGCTGTCGCCAGTGATTGATCGGCCATACTTCAGTAAATGCTTTTCCTCAGCAAAATATAATATTTTTAGGAGTGAATATTTATCCCATTCTCCTCCCAGGCGGTTACAAATGAACAGCAAAGCTGTTACACATTTTGCTTTATTTAGTTGGAAATCAGCCATTTGGGGAAGGGGTATAATCTAAAATTAGCAATCTTTTTGTTAATTCAAAGTTTAAAAATATTAGTTGAAAGTTGTCAACTATCAATAAAATTCCTATATTTGTGTTATGTCTATGAATAATAAATGGCTCAAGACAGTTAAAAACTTTGCCCTCGGGGAAGGTGTTACAGCCTCATATATTTATAAACTTGTTAAAGAAGGAAAGATGCAATTAATTATGATTGACGGTGTAAAGTTTGTTGATACTGCAAAGTTTCCATCAATACCTGTTACCAATAGAAGGAAGTAATATATTTTTTTACCCAACTAGTTGAAAGTTATAAACTATGAACAAATATACAATAAACCAGTTTAGAAAAGCATATCCCGATGATGATGCCTGTTTGGATAAGTTGTATCAATTGAGATATGCCAACCTGATATGCCCTAAATGTGATTCAGATAAGCCATTTAAAAGAGTAAAGAATAGAAGGTCTTATCAATGTCCTGCTTGTGGCTTTCAAATATATCCAACAAAGGGAACACCATTTGAGAAAACCCGCATACCGTTAACCCATTGGTTTTATCTCATATTTCTCCAAACTACTACCCGCAATGGAGTTGCAGCAAAGGAAGTTGAAAGGCAGCTAGAAGTATGCTATGAAACTGCATTAAGAATGTGTCATCAGGTTAAAAGACTTATATCTAATGAGAAGATTGAAAAGCTGACTGGCTTAGTGGAAACGGATGAAACGTACGTTGGAATGAAGGCAGCTAATATGACTAAAAAGAAACGTGCCTCAATGATAGATGCGAATAACACATTTAAAGATAATAAGACCGGTATAATGGGATTTGTTTCAAGAGATGGATTAGTTAAGACTGAAGTAATGTTTCCCGGTAAAACATTTAAAGAAAGAGTAAGGGATAATGTTTCAAATGAGGCATTTTTAATTACCGATAGTCACATAGGCTATCAGGGATTAGATATTGAGTATGCCGGGCATGAAACCGTAAACCATGATGCAGGAGAATATAAAAGAGATCAGTGGCACGTTAATACAATTGAAGGGTTTTGGTCACAACTGAAAAGAACATTGAAAGGGACACATATCCATTGTGATGCTAAGTATTTACAGCTATATGCCGATGAAGTGGCTTTTAGATATATGCAAAGGAACAATCAGGCAGGAATGTTTGAAACTATTTTGAGCCACGTTGTTTCTTAGGTGTTACTGCCTTCTTTAAGGCTTTATCAAACTGATCTTTGCCATCCTTATTTAGTTCCTGGCCTTTTATAAACTTCTCATAACCCTGAGTAAGTTTTTCCATTGGTGTCTGATCTTTTTTCTTAGCCATGTGACAAAGTTAGAAAAATCCTACCTTTATAAAACAGGCAGGCACACCGAGTGGGTGTGCCGTTAAACGCTGTACGACGCTTTTAGAACCTGTTTTGTACAAATTTTTGACTACCTTTGCATCTTAAATGACAAAGAGGCTGTATTTATTAGTATAATAATTCGGTCTCATGTTTTTAAAAAAACCGCTACATCTGTCGCCAACATTGATAGCGGTTTTTTAAATTTAAAATGGTAAATCTTCCAATGGCTCATCTTTATTGAAAGCACTTGGACTATCCGGCAACGGGTCTGGTATCTCCTTCCAGACATCATATAAAGTGCCCCCCCAGTCCGATATAATTTTTACAAACTCCTTGTGCATTGAATGAGTGCCCGATTTTAAACTTAAAGTAGCTGATACGCTTGCGATAGCCGATCTCCTTCCGGAAATATATTCAGGTTGATAGTCCGTCAATATGTCAACAATTTCATTTGTAGTTAACGGCTTCCCGGCTTTAGTAATAGCAAACTCTATCTTCTTAACCCAATGCCAGTTAATGTTATACTCCATCTCGTCGGAAGCACCCGTATTAATGTCCCCGGATTTAAGAGCCTGCTTAAGATCAGTAATCTTTGTGTTTAGAGCCTTAAGGTCAGCATTCAAAACAGCCATCTGATTTTTTATACTACGTTGTTTCTGAATGTATAAATCAATCAAATCTTGGGCATCTTTTTCATCAATCTGAATCGGCATATTAGAAATATTAATTCACCAAAGGTATATTAAATTCTATAATGTCAATATTCTATACTTGTTCTAATGACAAAAAAGTTATCCACCAGATGGCCATTTTTCCACAAATTGGGTGTTTCTAGGGATTCTACACCGGTATGGCTACAAAATGGTATATTTGCCATGATTTAAATTCTATTGGTCATTTAAAAACAAATGTTATGGCGACAGATGTATGGTTGATTTACCAAAACCCAACAACTAAATTATGGCGTTGGAGAAGGACAGCATCAAATGGAGAAATCGTTGGTGCTTCTACAGAAAGTTATAAAAATCGTGCTGAGTGCGTTGCAAATGCGAAGCGGCATGGTTATACCGGGACGTAAAGCCCGATGGCAGATTTTTGTAGTTTGGTTAGTAAGACCCTCACGTTATCGAGGGTCTTTTTTTTGTCTAAGCATGACCCGCTAACTAAGTGGGAAAGCTCATGTAGTATGCCTTCATCCCCTAATACTTCTTCGATCTTTATCTTTTTCGATTTCAAGCCTATAAAAGAAAGGAAACATAAGGAGTGTAACAGTTCTTCTTTCCTATTAATAATTTCTTCATCAGATAATAAAGAATAGTCAGGTAAGGTATGAGTTATTTCAGTTATCGTACTGTCAATTGACTCATTCAAATTTCTTCGCTCAATAGTTTTATTAATTGAGTTAATATTTGCACCTAATACATACGAACTATAAAGGCTATCATTGATTTGGTAAGAAGTCCATACGCCTAATTTCATGGGGATGACAATGGTTTTTGACCATTTGCATAAAATTAATTGATTGATTTAAATCAAAAAAATTATTTGTGTCTTGACCCGATATATACCAGAGAGGTGGTCTATATCGGGTTAAGACACAAATGCTTCTTAACGCTCCCTAATTATTTAGATTATTATGTGATTGTGTTCTGACCATTGCAAAGAACCGGGTAGGGATTTATTACTAAATTCAATATGGATAACACGTCGTTTTTGTTTATTTATTGTTTTGTTTGAAGCATGAAAGAGTAACGGCCGCATTATCATTATACCTCCTTCTTTTACTTTGCAAAGGACTTCTTTTTCAGCCTTTTTATCAATGGTTTCAAGTTTGCATATTCCTTTTGAATGAGAGGCAGGAATAACCCTTAATGCACCATTGTTTTCATCTGTATCATCCAGGTGAATTCTTATGGTAAAATTATTTTCTAAAATATCAAGTGGTGGTTGAACAGCAAATTGATCTTGTTTAACTGTCCACGAACCAAAGCCTTTAATGTCTATTTTTTTATCAACGGAAATAGTCAGATCCTGGTGATAAGGAACAGCCCAGTTTGATTGCTCCGGTTTATCAAAATAGATAGATTTGACAACTGAATAATCCTTTCCAAAAAGATCAACTATTATTGAGTTTAGTTTTTGATTAAAAATAAACTCCCGGGTTCCTGGCAGTTCTTTTAAGAATTGTCTGATGGCAAACAGGTCATTAGTTTTTCGGAAAGTTGGCTTCTTTGTGTTTGCTCCTGAGATGACAAAAAGCATTGAGTTAATTTCTTCGTCTGTAAAAACATTCTCTATAATAACAAACCCTTTTTTTACTAGTTGCTCCTTAAGCACAGGTGTTGATTTTGTAAATGGTAATACCTCATTCATATTATAGACTATGGTGATACAATTTACACCTCTTTTTATTTCGAATTTCCTCCCTACCTTCCCGCCTCTAAAACTACCTTCCATGATTCGCCAAAAACTATCTGCTGCAATCGCTCTTCTGTTTATTGTTTCTATCATCAATGCCCAGGATAAAAAGGATGCCAAGAAATGGGATGTATCCAATCCCGATGGTCCGTATAAAGAAGTTTCCTTTACCGTTAATGAAGGTACCTGGATGAATGTGGATGTATCGCCTGATGGAAAGGAAATTGTCTTTGACCTGTTGGGCGATATTTACAGTATTCCCACTACAGGTGGTGAAGCAAAAATTTTGAGAGCGGGTCATGCTTTTGAAGTGCAGCCACGTTTCAGTCCTGATGGAAAGAAAATATTATTTACCTCTGATGCAGGTGGCGGCGATAATATATGGCTGATGGACCGGAATGGAAGCAATGCCAGGCAGATCACGAAAGAAAGTTTCCGTTTGTTGAATAACGGTGTATGGTCACCCGATGGTGAATACATTATTGCCCGCAAGCATTTTACTTCTACCCGTTCATTAGGTGCGGGTGAAATGTGGCTCTATCACACCAGTGGCGGCGGCGGTTTGCAGTTGACAACAAGAAAGAATGATCAGCAGGATGTGAATGAACCAGTAGTATCGCCCGATGGACGTTATGTTTACTTTAGTGAGGATGTATATCCCGGTGGATTTTTTCAATACAATAAAGATCCCAACAACCAGATATTCGCTATCAGGCGGATGGACAGGGAAAAAGGAACTGTAGAAACCATTACCGGTGGACCGGGTGGAGCCGTTCGTCCGCAAATTTCTCATGATGGAAAGTTGTTATCATTTGTCAAAAGAATAAGAACAAAAACGGTTTTATACCTGCGCAATTTGGAAACAGCGGAAGAGTGGCCTGTTTATGATCAGTTGAGTAAAGACCAGCAGGAAGCCTGGTCGGTATTTGGTCTATATACCGGTTATTCATGGACGCCGGATGATAAACAGATCGTAATATGGAGTAATGGAAAGATCATGAAAGTGGAGGTGAACGGCGTAAACAAAGCGACAGAAATTCCTTTTACCTGCAATGTAAAACAGCGCATCTATGATGCTGTGCGTTTTCAGCAGGAGATCAATCCTTCCACTTTCAATGCAAATGTTATCCGCCAGGCAATCACTTCGCCGGATGGAAAATGGCTGGTATTTAATGCAGTTGGTTATTTATGGAAAAAAGAATTGCCTGCAGGTAAACCGCAACGTATCACGATCGGAACGGACCTTGCCCTGCCTACCGGACAGGCAGGCTACCAGCAGGCAGGTTTCGAATTTGAACCTTCATTTTCTGCTGATGGGAAAACATTACTTTATACAACCTGGAATGATACCGCATCCGGATCTATCTGGAAAGTGAGTTTGCAGGGCATAAAATCTCCTGCAACTCCAAAACCTGTTAAGGTCACTACATCAAAAGGTATTTATCGCCAGCCTTCTTTTTCACCCGATGGAAAATGGATTGTCTATCGCAGGGAAGGTGGTAGTGATGCATTTGGAGAAGGCTATACGGCAAAGCCCGGTATCTATACCCTGTCAGCAGATGGTAATAATGAAAATTTAGTGACTGAAAGAGGCGATATGCCCCGGTTCAATAAAACAAGCGACAGGATCTATTATCAACTGGGTGGCGGTATGAACAGAACCTACGCCAGTTGTAAACCTGATGGTGAAGATGAACGCATTCACTTAAAAAGCACGTATGGCAGCCAGTTCACTGTTTCACCGGACGAAAAATGGATCGCTTTTGTTGATCTGTGGGAAGTTTATATCGCGGCATTCCCCAAAACGGGAAAGACAATTGATATCGGAAGCGGCACCAAAGACTTCCCGGTAAAGATCGTTTCCAAAGATGCGGGAGTCAACCTGCACTGGTCTGCTGATAATAAGCAACTGCATTATACTCTCGGCAGCCAGTATTACAGCATCAACCTTGACGAACGTTTTGATTTTATAGCCAACAAACCTGATTCGTTATTCAAAGTACCGGAGAAAGGGATTGATGTTGGACTGGAAGTGACTGTTGATAAACCCAAAGGAATAATTGCTTTTACCAATGCAAGGATCATTACCATGAAAGGCAATGAAGTGATAGAGAACGGAACGGTGATAGTAGAAGACAACCTGATCAAAGCAGTAGGTAAAGATGTAGTGATACCCGCTGGCGCTAAACAAATTGATTGCAGTGGGAAAACAATTCTTCCGGGTTTTATTGATGCCCATGCGCACGGCAACCATTTCCGGGGTGGCATTACCGCACAAAAGCATGCTGCATACTATGCCAATCTTGCTTATGGTGTTACAACGATGCATGACCCTTCCGCCACGAGTGAGACGGTCTTTGGGCAAAGCGAACTGGTAAAAGCGGGTTTAATGGTCGGACCAAGAGTATTCTCTACCGGAACTATTTTATACGGGGCTGATGGTGATTTTAAAGCAGTCATCAATTCTATTGATGATGCAAGAAGCGCATTAAGAAGAACAAAAGCTTACGGTGCTTTTTCTGTTAAAAGTTATAACCAGCCACGGCGTGAGCAAAGACAAATGATCATACAAGCCGCAAGGGAATTGCAGATGGAAGTGGTACCCGAAGGCGGCTCTTTCTTTTATCATAATACCAGTATGATACTGGATGGCCATACTACTATCGAACATAATATGCCGGTTGCGCCATTATTCAATGATATAGTGCAGTTATGGAAAAATGCAAAAACAGCTTATACCCCTACACTGATCGTGAACTATGCCGGCGTGAGCGGAGAGTACTACTGGTACCAGCATACCAATGTATGGGAAAACGAAAGATTGCTTCGTTTTACGCCAAGATCAGTGATAGACACACGCAGCCGTCACCGTACCATGCTGCCGGAAGAGGAGTATGTAAATGGTCACATACTCACTTCAAGAAGCTTAAAGAAGCTGATGGATGAAGGGGTAAAGGTGAATATGGGGGCGCATGGGCAGATACAGGGTATCGGGGTGCATTGGGAAATATGGATGATGCAACAAGGTGGTATGACCAATCACCAGGCTTTGCAAACGGCAACTATTAACCCGGCATTTAGCCTGGGTTTTGATAAATGGATCGGTTCATTGGAAGCGGGTAAACTGGCTGACCTGGTCGTGATGGATAAAAACCCTTTAGAGAATATCCGCAATACAGAGAGTGTACGCTATACAATGGTGAACGGAAGGCTGTATGATGCGGAACAGATGAACGAGATAGGTAACTATAATAAACCAAGAACTAAATTCTACTGGGAACTAAGTAAAAATGCAGATAGTTTTCCCTGGCATGATGAAACGGCTGAAGAAACTTGTACCTGCGGAAAGCATTGACGTGAGTAATAGGCAATGGAAAATGAAGAAGCTAATTCGGGTATTTTATCAGGAAAGAGAAGTGCTCCAGGTTAATTTGTAGGGGTCACTTTTCTCTTTGATGCAGGTAAATAAAAAGTTGGTTATAAAAGGCATATTGATCATCTCGTCATTGCATTCAATTGCGACAGTACCGCTTACATACATTTCCGCTGAGGATGTTTCCAGCGCCTTGTGTTTGCCCGGCATTTTTTCATTGCTATAGCCTAAATCATAACGACGGTAAGCCAGTTTCTCTACCATGTTCTCCAGCAGCATTGGCTGGTCAAGTGTGGTGCTGATATGTAGTGATTTGTTCATAACCTGCGATTGTAGAATTCATTCATTAGTGTCTCTTTATATCCTGTGACTGCTGGTAAGATGCAGATGTTACCGGAAAGTCTAAAAAGAAACTGTGAAAGTTTTCAGAAAGCAGGCGGTGGTTATGATAGCATAAAGAATTTGGATGATGAACGGTATGAAGTCATGACAAAGAGGAACTCCAGGCTACTTTGTACTCATCCTTATCACCCCGGGCACAGAAAACAAAGAACCGGGAATGAACCGGGACGCTGATTGTCCTTAAAGTATTGAAGAAACCAGTTGTAAAAAATATTTCCAGCTTACCAATAACCGGCGTTTCTGCGGCACAGCATTCGATCTCTTTGTGCCGGTTGGCAAAATTCCCCATACCGGAAATTTTATTTTGTTTCGCCGCTTTGGGGGGAAGGTTATGTTGTACAAATTTTTCGACGAGCTTTTCCCGGAAAGCGGCTTTGCTTTTTACGGAAGTAATTCCAGGTGATTTTTTCATGATTCGGTTTTTAGGTAATAAGGTGTTTACTCTCTTTAATTACGTAACCAAAGGGATGCCAGATTTTGTCAATAGAATTAAATCTTTTGGAAAGCACGACAGGCAGGCGTTTGAGGGAACCGTAAAATGACCGGCAAATCATTAAGCAGGGCAGGCAATCCCAATATTTTGTGGCGGCTAACAACAGGTTGGGAAAAAAGAAAAGAGTTTTCTTTCTGCAGGATTTAAAATATTAAACCGATGATGTTTTAAGGAGCCAGGATGTTCATTTATCATGAACCAGGATGATCGCAGCTTAAAAGGAGAATCACTGAGATGAATATAAAAACCAGTTTCATTTAATCTGTTTTATTTCACAAACTCAAACTTATCTCCATCAAACAATCCCTTATCACTCAGCTTCAAATGCGGTATCACCAGCAAAGCCATAAAGGAGAGGGTCATAAATGGGGAGGCGAGTGCAGAGCCGGCATCTTTGGCTGCTTTGTCAATCAGGGAATATTGCTGCGCTACATGATAACCATCTTCATTGCTCATCAGTCCGGCTACAGGTAAAGGAACCACCAGTTCAATATTATCATTCACACAACTTACGCCACCCTTGTTTTCAATCAGTAAATTAACGGCCTGGCAGATACTCTCATCATCAACGCCAACGGCTACAATATTGTGGCTGTCATGTGCCACAGAAGAAGCCAATGCTCCCTGTTTCAATCCAAAATTTTTAATAAAGGCTTTGGCGACAGGTGCTTTGTTATAACGATTCACCACAACGATCTTTAGAATATCCCGTTCTGTATCACTGACAGCATTCCCGGTTTCGATTTTTGGGGTAAAGAAAAGTTTGTTGGTGATCAATTGTCCATCCAATGCTTCAATGACTGGTATTTCTTTTTCACCATCCCATTTTACTTCAAAGTCTGACATTTCTTTTTTGTTGCACGAAAAGTTATTGATCACTTTCGATCTTTCCGTTTTAATTTTTGATTTCCCCTCTTCTGCTACCAATTCACCATCAATAAAAGTTTTCACTACTTCAAACTCCTTCAGGTCTTTTACTACAATAAAATCTGCTGCATCACCTTCTTTCAACAATCCGACATCCAGTTTGTAATGGAGCACTGGATTTATACAAGCCGCTTTCAGTATTTTAAAAACATCAATGCCTTTCGCTACCGCTCTTGCGCATAGCTGGTTGATATGCCCCAGCACCAAACTATCCGGATGTTTATCGTCACTGCAAAACATGATCATATCCGGGTAATCATTCAGCAGATCAATCAATGCTTCAAAATTTTTAGCAGCGCTTCCTTCCCGGATAATGATCTTCATGCCGTATTTTAATTTGTCCAGGGCCTCTTCTTTGGTAAAACATTCATGATCGGTATATATGCCTGCGTCAATATATTTCCTGGCTTCTTCTCCCCTCAATCCCGGAGCATGACCATCCACCGGTTTCCCAAGCCTGTGTGCAGCAGCGATCTTTTTCATTACTTCTTCATCTTTATACAGTACACCCGGAAAGTTCATCATCTCGCTCAGGTATTTTATTTCATCTCTCTGCAATAGTTTTTCTACATCATTGGAATCTAATGCAGCACCTGCTGTTTCAAATATAGTCGCAGGTACACAACTCGGTGCGCCAAAGTTGAATTTGAAAGGAACTGTTTTTCCATTTTCGATCATGAATTCAACACCTTCCATGCCGCATACATTTGCGATCTCATGAGGATCGCTGACAGTTGCCACCGTACCATGTACAACGGCTAACCTGGCAAATTCAGAAGGAACCAACATTGAACTTTCAATATGAACATGACTATCTATAAAACCAGGAAGAATATAGTTATGAGTTATGAGTGGTGAGCCTGCCTGTCCGGCAGGCAGGTTATGAGTTTCTTTAATAGCAATGATCTTACCGTTTCCAACAGTTATTTCAGCGGGATAAATTCTTTGCTGGTGAATATCAACAAGATTGCCGGTTATGGAGAAAGATGACATGACTAAAGTGTTTGATCAGCTAAGTTATTAATGGCTGAGGTGAATTGGAAGGATTTTTCTGATAAGCTCAATAACACACGGAAACGAAATAATCCTTCGATAAACCCGTAGCAGTACAAAGCCAGCAAATAATTTTTCTGAAAAACTGATCGTAAGGATTGCTTATTATCCAATTGCCTGTTGCCCTTAAGCTGCGACAGGCCTTCTTATCTTTTGTGTACGTTCTTTTAACAGGGCCATTGCTTCTTCTTTGCTGCTGAACATATTGTTGACGTTGACGATATTGTCGGCCAGTTTGCTGTACTGTTTGGTTACCAGCCAGAAAAATATATGGAGATAATTGAGACCGTCAAATATGATGATCTTTTGCTGCGCAAACTTGTCAACGTTTTTTAAAAACTCCACTGGCATATCAGTATAATGTAAAGCCGGGCGGTGGTGATGAATAACATGATAGCCGTCATTCCAGCATACATGGTTGTATTTTGTGTTGATGCAATTGATAGTGTTGCTTTCCAGGTCGTGTATATCTACAAAAGCATGTTGCACCCAGTTGCCCAGCATCATCACAATCCTGGCAAAAACAAAGGGAATGATGAATACCCATAGTGTCGCCTGGAAATTTACAAAGCACATAGCTACGCAAAAAAGATAAAAAGAAATTTCCCCATACGTTAAGCGCATATACCATTTCTTCCTGTTCCTGCTAAAAAAATACATGAATGTATCCCGGAAGCCAAGTATAAGGAAGCGTCCTGAATAACTTAAGAACCCCCAGATGCTATCACGACGATAGGGTAATGTGCTGCTGGCATCATCGTGCATATTGTTTTCTACATGGTGCATGGCCATGTGGTGTACAAAATAAGTTTCCGGTGTATGACCAAAAAAAGGGCAAACTCCCCAGACGATCCAGTCGTATAACCACATATATCCTTTCTTAAATAATTTGCGGTGGCTGATGCAATGCAGCATTAGGCCAAAACGGCCTTTAAAGTATAGCTGTGAGAAAAAGAAATAAGGAATATAGGCCAGCCACCAATACCAACCCTGTAGTAAGGGAGTAAATAAAATGACAGCAGCAGGCAGTATAAAAATATGAATGGCAGTGAGCAGGTGGATAAAGGGAAGATCCCTTTCATCATTAATATAACGAAGCCAGAACTTTTCGTAACGTGTGAATTTTTCCCTCGGTGTATAAACTGGGTCTGTGATGGTAGTCAGTGCCTTCATTCTCGGTATTAAGTGATTAGTGGTGTTTTAAGTCAATCGGCAGGTCATACTTGGCTATTCACCATAGCGGTTAAACGGCGCTAAAGTACTGCATTCTGGCTTAAAACGGGTATAATTTCAACTGATTTTGGTCAGGTAAAAATTTCAGCTACAATGATTTAAACGAATTAAGGAACGGTTTTATGTCTTTACTGTGTCATTGTTTTTTAAAGGATGACAAATTAATACGAGGGTAACTGAATATACATAAGATTGGATATATATACGGATAGGAAGCTTCAACGTTACAGAAGTTGGTAAAAAATCCCTGTAAAACTTCTCTTAACAAATCCTTTCCATCCCTTAACCAGCGGATAACATCATTTTACTTTCTCCCGGAATACTTTTACGTCGCCGCAATCACCATGAGTAATCAACAACAAATATTTCAAACATCCTCACGCCTGCGCTGGAATACATTTCGCTGGGCTGGACGCCTGGTAGTTTTTCTTTTCCTGCTGATGATACCTGTTGTATGGATCGAAATAGCCGATGGATATAAACCTTTGTTGCCCGGTCTGTCATCAAACGGTTATAAAAAACTGGACAGACCTGTAAAGCCCGGTGGATTTTCTAAACGTGATAATAAAAAATATCATGGCTTTCATGAATTCCTGAAGTCACACCAGCAGGATAAGCAGCCTGCCGGCAGATCAGCGATGAATACATCACGTATCCGGGCCGCTTTCTATGTTGACTGGGACCCGCAGGCATTGTATTCTTTGCAAAATCATATTGACCAACTGAATATGGTGATGCCGGAATGGTTTTTTATAGACCCCGCAACTGATACACTTACTACAGTCATTGATAATGATGCGTATAAATTAATGAAGAGCCGGCCCGGCTTAAGAATATTACCCATACTCAGCAATGTAAATGCTACTAAACATGATGGAGAGTTTGACGGCAAACTATTAAGCGCGGTATTGCTTGATCCCGTAAAGAGGGAGAGATTGCTGAATGATATTGAGAAAAAAATAATGCTGTATGATCTGCAGGGCATCAACATAGATTTTGAGGAATTGCAGAACAAGAGTGTTGATGCCATGCATCTTTTTCAGAAAGATCTTTTTACCCGGCTTCACAAAAAATCAAAACTCGTAACCCAGGATATATCGGCGGGCAATGAAGATTTTCATATTACTGACCTGCATAATTACAACGACTACCTGTTCCTGATGGCGTATGACCAGCATTATGCTACCAGTGTACCCGGTCCTGTCTGCGACCAGCGGTGGATAGAAAAACAGTTAGACGAAGTAGCGAAGGTGGTTCCTTCGGAGAAGATCATACTGTGTATGGCAGGATACGGTTACGACTGGCCGGATGGTGATGAAGCTGCTACTGTAAGTTATCAGCAGGCATTATCGGAAGCGAGGCAATTCAGGGCCCCGGTTGATTTTGATAATGATTCTTACAATTGTTCTTTTGAATATACCGATAATGACAGCCTTCATCATACTGTTTCCTTTGTTGATGCTGCAGGCACATTCAATACTATGCGTTTTGCAGATGAGTATGGAACTGCCGGCGTGGCTTTGTGGCGGCTGGGATCGGAAGATGAACGTATGTGGAAGTTTTATGACCGTGATCTCACGAATAAAGCTATGGCTAAAACACCTTTTGATTTTTCCCGGCTCAGCGCTATTGATATTACTACAGAAAAGCCCGATTATACTGGTGAAGGTGAAGTGCTGGATGTAGTAAATGAACCGCAAAAAGGAATAATTAGTATTCAAAAAGATACTACGGAGGATGTAATTGCCGAAGAAGAGTATAAGCAATTGCCGACACGGTACGCTATTCACCGGTTTGGCAAGGTCAGCAACCAGGTAGTATTGACGTTTGATGATGGCCCTGATGCACAATACACACCACGCATACTCAATATACTTGATAAGGAAAAAGTTCCTGCTACCTTTTTTGTAGTAGGTATGAATGCAGAAGATAACCTGCCCATATTAAAAGATATATACAGGAAAGGATATGAAATAGGCAATCACAGTTTTACGCATCCGAATATGGCGGAAGTAAGCCCGGGAAGAGCAGAGGCGGAAATGGAAGCAACAAGATTAGTAATAGAAGCAGCAACCGGCAGAAGCACTATTTTATTCAGGGCGCCATACAATGCCGATGCTGAACCAACAAAAGCAGTAGAGTTAAAGCCTGTGGCAAGAGGCAGACAGAACAATTATTATACCGTAGGTGAAAGTATTGATCCTGAAGACTGGGATACAGAAAATGGGGTGAATGCCGATAGTATCTATAACCGGGTAGTCCGTCAATATGAAAAAGACCCTTTGCAGGGTATCATATTGATGCATGATGCAGGAGGCGACCGGGAAGCCACTGTACAGGCGTTACCACGGATCATCGGGTATTTTAAAAATAAGGGAGTCCGTTTTGCTTCCGTCTCTCAATTACTCGGGTTATCTAAAGATGCGATCATGCCACCGGTGCATAATGGATTAGTAAAGGCCAATAGCTGGGTAATGGTATTTGTGTATTGGTTTGAGCGGTTTCTTTACGCGGCTTTCTGGCTGGCCATTATCCTGGGGCTTGGTCGTATCGTATTCATGGGAGTATTGGCTGTATTGCAATATAGAAGAGCAAAAAATGAAGCGCCGCTGCTGGCGGATATTTTTCCGGGTAAGGTCAGCATCATTGTTCCGGCGTACAATGAGGAAGTAAACGCAGTAAACACGATAAAAAACCTTTTGCAGCAGGACTATCCTGATTTCGAAATCATTTTTGTTGACGATGGATCCACTGACGATACGTATGCTGCAGTGAAGAATGTTTTTGCAACAAACAAGCAGGTAAAAGTATATGCCAAAGCCAATGGCGGAAAAGCATCCGCGCTGAATTTCGGGATCAGCCAATTGGGCAGTGAATATATTGTTTGCATAGATGCCGATACACAATTAAAGAAGGATGCTATCCGGCAGATGATGAATTATTTTATCAATGGCAGGGTAGGAGCTGTGGCGGGAAATGTAAAAGTGGGCAATGAAAAAAATATCCTTACCAAGTGGCAGGGGATAGAATATACCACCGCGCAGAATTTTGACCGCAGGGCATTTGATTATCTTAATTGCATCACGGTAGTCCCCGGCGCTATTGGCGCTTTTCGCAAGGAAGCATTAGACCTGGCGGGAGGTTTTACTGCCGATACGCTGGCGGAAGATTGCGACCTGACCATCCGTATTTTAAAGAGCGGTTATACAATACGTAATTGTACAAAGGCTATTGCAGTTACGGAGGCGCCGGAAACCATGAAGCAATTCATGAAACAGCGCTTCCGCTGGAGCTATGGCATCATGCAAAGTTTCTGGAAAAATAAAAAGGCTTGTTTTAATCCCAAATACGGGGGATTAGGCATGGTGGCGTTACCTAATATTTTAATATTCCAGGTTATTATGCCCATCATTGCTCCCTTAGCCGACCTGTTATTCTTTTTCAGTATCGCGTGGAACTGGCATGATGCAGAAAGCCTGCATAAAATAGTACTCTATTACGGGATATTCCTTTTTGTAGATGTTATCGTCTCACTGATAGCTTTCAGTTTTGAAAAAGAAAAATTGACAAAACTTGCCTGGATCATTCCCCAGCGGTTTGTTTACCGCCAGTTGATGTACGTAATATTATTTCGTTCTATTTCGCGGGCAATAAAAGGCGAAGGGCAGGGATGGGGTGTTTTAAAAAGAACGGGTAACGCCCGGTTGGTGAACGATGACACGGAGACAGTGAGCCCTGTTTTTTTACCAACAGGATTTGATAATATGTCTTTAAATTCTAAATAATAAAAATTATGAAAAAAACGATTCTTTCCCTGGTTGCATTAATTGGTATCAGTTTCATGATGGAGGCCCAAACAAAAACGGTTACCCCGGTGAAACCTGCAAAAGTTGCTACAGGCAAAATGAGCAGGGTAGCTAAGACAACCGACAAAAAATCAAATGCTGCGCAGGTGGGAGTAAAAAAGGAAACTACTATCCCAGCGGCAAAAACAAATGAAGTGCCACAGAAAAAAACTGCTACCTCGGTAAAGCCAGTAACAGCAGGACCTGTAAAAAAAGACGGCACAACTGATATGCGTTTTAAAGCCAACAAAGAAAAAGTTACCGGCCCAATGAAAAAAGATGGCACGCCTGATAAGCGTTATAAAGCTAATAAACCTTAAGAGCAGTGTTTTTTGTAATGGAGTCCTTCGTCAGACATGCCCTGCCATCTCCGGCAGGGCTTTTTTTTTAAATCAATTAAGGGACAGTCATATACATCATCACAGTACATTTTACCTGTACTAATTTCAAGCCTTTACTTGTATTTCTCCTATGTGGATAACTGCCCTTTGGCATGACTAATGCAACAAGATAGTGACCCAATACTAATACTTATGAAAACAACCATTACCGTAAATCTTGCATTGATCCTGCTTTACTATTTTCTGTTAAGTGCGTTGCTTCCTTTCTGAACAGGAAAAGAAAATTAATCCAGCAGGCCAGGTCTTCTTTCAGAAGTCCTTTGCAGTGATTGCTCATGCCGCCATTCTTCAATTTTTTTGTGATCACC
This sequence comes from Chitinophagales bacterium, assembly GCA_015654695.1. Classification (GTDB taxonomy): domain Bacteria; phylum Bacteroidota; class Bacteroidia; order Chitinophagales; family Chitinophagaceae; genus VBAT01. The sequence goes on from JAATGJ010000032.1 coordinate 19,984, forward strand.
ATTCATCAGGATATCCGGTACTTTCCATCCGCGGAAATCTTCAGGTCTTGTATAAACAGGCGGGGCTAATAAATTATCCTGGAAGGAGTCAAACAACGCTGAGGTTTCATCATTCAATACGCCGGGTAATAATCGTCCTATAGAATCTACTAATACGGCGGCGGCCAGCTCGCCACCGCTTAACACATAATCACCAATTGAAATTTCCCTGGTAACAAAATGCTGTCTTATCCTGTCATCAATGCCTTTGTAATGGCCACAGATCATCAGGATATTTTCTTTCAGCGAAAGTGTATTCGATATCTTTTGATTCAGCGTTTCGCCATCCGGTGTTAAGAAAATGATCTCATCATATTTCCTTTCTTTGGATAATTCTTCGATCGCTTTGGCAAGCGGCTCGGGCATCATCACCATACCGGCGCCGCCACCATACTGGTAGTCATCTACCTGTCCATATTCGTTTACCGCCCATTTGCGTAAATGATGTACATGTACTTCCAGCAGCCCCTTTTCCTGCGCACGTTTCATAATGCTGTGCTCAAAAGGACTTTTTAATAATTCAGGTAAAACAGTAAGAATGTCAATCCGCATGGAGCAAAGATAGGTGGAGATCAATTGCAGGCGATCTCCGCAGATTTCACCGCAGAATTAGTGGATGCATCATCCACGATCACTCTTATTTTATAAGTAGTGCCTGCCTGGATGGTGAATGCCTGGTTGAAGTTAAAAGAGCTTGCATCAGGATGAATGTGCACATGCAGGTATTCGGCAGCGGTTACCAGGTTAGTGATCTCAATATGTATCTCTTTGATGTATTTATTGTCTGTAACTGAACCCGTGATCATAATACTTTGCCCGCCGGTAAAGACCTGGTTATTGGCAGGTGTATTCAGCGTCACAACCGGGGCTTCATAATCTTTATCCCCGCCTGATCCTTTGGAACAGGCAAAAAATAAGACGATAAATACTGGCCAAAGAGATTTTTTCATCCGGGTAATTTGTATTGGTAAATTTATTAAAATAAAAGCGGGAGAGGAAGTGTTGCCGGTATTAAATTCCGGAAATTAGTCTTCTTCCAGGAAATCATCGAGTTCCCTTCTTTCCTTCTTAGTAGGCCGGCCTATCTTGCTTTGCCGTTTGCCGGTATGAAAGCTGGCAGCCTGGAATTGCAGTCGTTGTATCTCTTCTTCAGGGGTGATGTCAATATAGTTTTTAATAGCCTCAGCAGCAGCTACCCTTTTTTCTAAAAGCCCGGTTACTTTTATCCGCCAGCGTTTGGCTTCTGTCTTTACCTCGTATTCATCACCAATAGTTACGTTTTTGGAAGGCTTGGCCTGTCCGCCATCAAATTTTACTTTGCCGCTTTCACAGGCTGCTGCCGCCATTGATCTTGTTTTAAAGAGACGAATGGCCCAGAGATATTTATCAAGACGGAGTTTTTCTTTTACAGGCATTTAGCAAAAATAAAAAAGCCGGTGCTAATATGCCCGGCTTACTATTAATAAGATAAACCTTATTTCACCAGCGGTGATTTTAAAATCGTAAAACTTTTTCCCAGTCTGGCCAGCGCCCTGTCTTTTTCAAAGGTAGTAATAGAATAGAATCTTGCAGGAACAGTGATCCTGCCGGTCTTATCCATTATGCCCCATGTTTTATCATAGAATATAAAAACGCCATTTTCACCACTGAAGACCTGTTCATATTTCGCTTCCACTACTTCCTTGCCGGTTTTATCTATTAGTCCCCACTTGCTGCCTATCCTGAAACGGGCATATCCATTTTTAAAATTATCACAACTGTCATATTTGGCCGGTATGATTGTATTGCCACGATCATCTATGTATCCCCATTTGCCTTTTTCTTTTACCGCCAGCATACCTTCGCTGCAAAATTTCAATTGATCAATTCCGGTTAGTCTTTTAAATACTTCCCCTTTCTTATTCATCAGCGCATATACAGTGTCCTGGTTAACTACCGCTACATTTTCCCAGAACTGGTAGGCCTGGTAAGCCTCAATATTGAATTCTTCTTTTAAGCTGGTATTAATATAATAATAAGTAGCAGGTTCATCCTTTGCGCCGTTTATTGTCCCTACAGCATAACCCGATCTGAATTCAACCAGGTTATCGTATTTCCGTGGCCCTTCTTTTGTAGTACCATTCTTATCAACAAAAAAATAATTGCCATCTTTTTTCATTACTCCCCAGCCATTGCGGAAAATCCTCAGGTCGTCATATTCAGGCGCCACGATAGTTTCACCTTTTGAATTAATATATCCATATTTCGTCTTACCGGAAACTTTCATTTCTGTTCTTGCTATACCATCTGCAAAGCCGGAGAAACCATCATATATGCAGGAGCCAATAATTTTTCCGTTTACATCAATGAACCCGTATTTCGAATTTGATTTACACCTGTAACCTGCTATACCATCAGAAAAAGTATAGATAGCATCGCAGTCGTTGAGTTTAGTGGTTACTGTACCGTTTTTATCAATTAATGCATAAGGATAATCAGTGTGTTCATAGATCGCATAACCATCCCTGTTAAAGCTTTTATAGCTGATAGTATCAAAAGCGCCAAAATCTTTCCCGGTAGTATTGATGTAATGGTATTTTCCATCGGTCATCTTCACCCAGGCCCCGCCCGTTTCATCAAATCCAATCCCGTCTAAATAAGTGGCCCTGACGGCCCATTTACCTGTCTTATCTAAATATCCGTACCGGTTTGTTTCCGGGTCTTTTGTTAATAGCAGGCCTTTGTTGAAAACTCCCATCGTCTCATATTTCAGGGATATGACTTCGGTACCTTTTTTATCAACATATCCGTAAGTATAGGAATAAGACGATCCGGAAATTTTTTTACCCACTTTGGCAAGTCCTGTATTGTCGAAGATAGCTGCATAGTCATATTTGGTAATGATGACCTCGTTTCCTTTCAGGTCAAGAAAACCATACTTGCCGCTTACCATGCAAAGTACCATGCCCTGCGATACGCCATACAGCGTATAAACATTCTTTGCTTTTTCAAACAACCATTTCCCCGCCGGATCAATGAAGCCGTATTTGCCATCCTTCTCCGCTTTCAATACTTTGTCTTTTGAATAAGCAGTCAAGGAGGAATATTCAGGACCTAGTAATTTTTTTCCTGCATTGTCAAATAATCCCCATTTGCCATTTTGCTTTACTGTCACAAGGTTGCTATCGGCGACTATTTCATCATATTCAAAAGAGATCAGTATTTTGTTCTGATCATTCACCATTCCATACAAGGTTTTACTTCCTTCTTTTTTTGATGCGGTGACATATTTGCCGGGGAATTGAACATACCCGATAGATTCATATTCGAAGGGAAGAATGACTTTGCCGGTTTTATCCAGCAGTCCGTATTTCCCATCTTTTTTAATTTTTACATATCCTTTGGTGAATGCAGGAATACTGGAATAGCTGGTTTCGTAAGTATAGGTGGGCGGAATGATCACCTTTTCATTTTTATCCATATAGCCAAACTTGCCATCTTTTTCAAAACCGAACAGGCCATCGCCGGAGGCTTCCAGTTTTGTATAGCTCAGGTTTGATTTTGAAATATAAGCGGGATTGACTTGCGCGGAAAGTATAAAAGGGCAAAAGAGGAAAAATAACAGGGATCGCATGGGTAAAAATTTAGCGTGAAAGATATTGCCCGGGGACAAACAATGAAATACCACGGGGAGGGTATTTGCGGGGATGGAGTTTTTATAAATTAAAAAACCTCGCTCAAATTGAGCAAGGTTTAATACTGTGAGTTCTAAAGTCCCCCTTCGGGGGATTTAGGGGGCCGCAAAAAACTTATGGAAATAAGGTATGGTCTCAATCCCCTTATAATAATTTTCAATATTATACTTTTCATTCGGCGAATGAAGATTGTCATTGTCCAACCCAAAACCCATAAAAATGATCTTTACACCTAATTCTCTTTCGAGTATAGAACAAATAGGAATACTTCCACCACCACGAACAGGGATCGGGTTTTTCTTAAAAGTTGTTTTCAGCGCTTTGGAAGCTGCCTGGTAGCCCTTGCTGTCTATGGGCGTCATGTAGGGCTCACCTCCATGATGCTCGAACGCTTTCACTGTAACAGATGGCGGTGCGATAGATGTAAAATAATTCAATAAAATTTCTGTGATCTTATGTGATGATTGATTGGGTACTAACCTAGCGGAGATTTTCGCCGTTGCTTTTGAAGGTAAAACAGTCTTGGCCCCTTCGCCCTGGTAACCGCCCCAGATACCATTTACTTCTATAGTTGGACGAATGCCTGTTCTTTCATAGGTAGTAAATCCTTTTTCACCCCAGAGTTCTTTTACTCCCAGTTCATCTTTGTATTCCTGTTCGTTGTAGGGAGCTTTTCTCATTAATTTTTTTTCTTCTTTGGTAGGTATAGCCACATCATCATAAAAGCCCGGAATAGTAATATGATTTTTTTTATCATGACAACTGGCGATCATTTGAGACAAAATAGTGATGGGATTGGCTACGGCTCCTCCATACGTACCGCTATGCAGGTCACGGTTGGCGCCGGTTACTTCTACTTCTATATAAGAAAGACCGCGAACGCCAATGTCCAGCGAAGGATTTTCCATACTCAATAATGAGCTATCGCTGATCAGTATTACATCCGCTTTCAACAGATCTTTATGCACGGCCACGAATTTTCCAAGATTGGGGGATCCTACTTCTTCTTCGCCTTCTATCAGGAATTTGATATTAGTGGTCATCGTATTCGTCTTTACCAATGTTTCCAATGCTTTTACGTGCATATAGAATTGTCCTTTATCATCAGCCGACCCCCGGGCAAATATTTTTCCATCAATAATGGTGGGTTCAAATGGCGGGTTTGTCCAGAGGTCTAATGGTTCAGCCGGTTGCACATCATAGTGACCATATACCAGCACGGTCGGAAAAGAGGGGTCAACTATTTTTTCGCCATATACGGCAGGATGTCCGTCTGTTTCCATTACTTCCGCTTTATCAGCGCCGGATGCGAGTAAACTCTCTTTTACCGCTTCAGCGCATTTCAGCATATCAGCTTTGTGTTCACTTTTGGCGCTTACAGAAGGAATGCGAAGGAGGTCGAGCATTTCATTTAAAAAACGGTCTTTGTTTTTTTCCTGGTAGTTTTTCCAAACTTTTGACATGGTAATTAAATTAAGAGGTTAACTACCCGCCTGCGCTATGGTTTTGGCGGATAAAGGAAAACGAAGATAAGGAGAAGCCGGATTATTCATTTTATTCATCGTTCTTATTGCGTAAAGTAACGGCTTTGGTTACTGTCTTGCTTCCAAACCTGTCTTTAATATCGTCCACTGCTTTATACAAATTAAGTTTTTCAGCATTGTTCTCAAACAAACTCATTTGCATAGTAAAAGGAATAAACTGGCTGAAACGTACTCCAAGTAATCGTACCGGTCTGCCTTTCTGGTAACTTTTATTGAACAGGTCTTTTACTTTGGCGATCAGTATATCGTCCAATGCGGTATAGTCAACTGTTTCCTGCCGGGATGTAGTTTCAAAATCAGAGTAACGGATCTTCACAGTCACACAACCGGTCATTTTTTCATCTTCTCTTAAAGAATAAGCAGTCTTTTCTGTTAAGCGAACTAATTCACTATGCAGAAATCGTACATCTGTATAGTCTTTATCAAACGTATTTTCATGGCTGATGCTTTTTTGCTCCCAGTCGGTGGTGATCTCTGCACTGCCAATGCCATGAGCCTTGTGCCATAGAGATTCTCCCCATTTGCCTGCATATCGCTCCATTAATTCAATGGGCGTTTTGGCAATATCTTCAATGGTATAAAGGCCAAAGCTTTTTAGTTGCTGTTCAGTTTGTTTGCCAACGCCGTTTATTTTCTCAATACCAAGCGGCCATAAAAATTCTTTTTCTTTTCCATGTGGTATTTCCAAAAAACCATTGGGTTTTGCTTCATTGGTAGCTATTTTACTGATAAACCTTGCGGAAGATAAACCACAGGAAATAGGTAAACCCGTTTCATCTTTTATATGCTGGCGCAAGTCTTTGGCATACTGGCTTACGCCAAAAAATTTATCCATACCTGTCAGGTCTATATAAAATTCATCAATGCTGGCTTTTTCAAACAGCGGTACTTTGGAGGCGATGATCTCGGTCACCCATCTCGAATATTTACTATAATCAGCCCGGCTGCTGCTGGTGACAATAGCATGGGGGCATAGTTGCATTGCCTTCTTCATAGGCATGGCGGAATGAATGCCGAACTTCCTGGCTTCATAGCTGCAGGCAGCTACCACTCCTCTTTCATAACCCCCTACCAACACGGGTTTTCCTTTCAGGGAGGGGTCATTGATGATTTCCACGGAAACAAAAAAAGAATCCAGGTCAAAATGTGCAATATGTCGTTTGGCGTCATTCACAGTTCAAAATTACTCTTTTCATTTCTATGGTTTATTTGCCGGTACCTTCCCGGAAATATTCATCTGCAAAATTTTATATTTGATAAGCTATTCAATTAATTCAAATTGGAAACCGAACTCATTCAAAAATTTATTTCGCCTGTTCACCGGCTAAACGAAAGTGAATGGGCTGCGTTTTCTTCCATCTGGCAACCTTTTCAATGTAAGCGGAAAACAGTTTTAACCACCGCCGGTGAAACCGAGCGGCATTTGTATTTTGTCGTAGACGGCGTGCAAAGGGCTTTTTATATCGGGAATGACCACCATGAAGCGACAGTTGTTTTTACGTATCCTCCTTCTTTTTCCGGTGTAGCGGATTCATTTCTTACTCAAACGCCTTCCATGTATTTTTTTGAAACACTGACAGCCAGTAAATTTTTGAGAACCACTTACAAACAGGTGGAAGAATTAATGAATGAATACCCGGGCATTCAAAAATTAATTTTGAAAATCACCTCCTTTGCACTCAAAGGCGTCCTGGCAAGACAAATTGAACTTCAATGTTTCAGCGCTGAAGAAAAATTCAGGACGTTATTAAAAAGAAGCCCGCACTTACTGCAACTTATTCCGCATAAATATTTAGCCTCTTATCTTGGCATGGATGCGACAAACTTCAGTAAGCTGATGGGATCGGTCAGGTTGTGATTTTTATACAATCAAAAATCTTGGTATTTGCCAATGTTTTCCAAAAGACGGCCTTATAGCTTTGTTTAAAATTTAAAAATCATGAAGATCAAATCAAATGAGCTGATAGAGCAATTGCAGGCCGATGTTCGCCAACTGATCCTTACTGCAGGGTATTTAAGAACAGAAAACATCCGTGTGTTAACCCTGCAACCAGCCGCGGGTAAATGGAGCGTGGCCCAGGTATTGGAACATTTGAATAGTTATGGCCGCTATTATTTGCCGGCTATTGAAAAAAGTATGACACACAGCACTCTTCAGGCCACAGGATGGTTCAAGCCAGGCTGGTTAGGTGATTATTTTACAAAGATCATGCGTCCGGGAGTTGATGGAAAAATTGCCAATAAGATGAAAGCGCCGAAAGATCACACTCCCGTGCTGGTGCTGGATATAAATGCAGTCATAAATACTTTTATGGAACAGCAGCGTACTTTATTGAATTTACTGGAAGATGCCAGGAGAAAGGACATTGGGAAAATCCGTACGCCCATATCTATCTCAAGGTTTATTAAATTAAAGACAGGGGATACGTTCAGGTTTTTAGTAGCTCATGAGCAAAGGCATTTTGTGCAGATCAATAATACGCTGGCCTCTGTAAAAGGGGTTACAGATAAATTTCAAGTAATCCATCCGGCAGCGTAACGAGTACTTGTTTTTTCCGGTGATCTATTTTCCTGAGCGTATTCTCACTTAAAGGTATCAGCACTTCTTTGCCTTTGATATCTAACCTGCAAAGTAATTGGTGTGGCTGTTCAACGATTTCGAGTATCTCGCCGACAGGATTACCTTCATTAATAATACTGTAACCAAGTAAACTTACCGGCGATGTTTTGGCAGCAAATTTTTTGAAATCAATTTCCGGCAGCCACACTTCTTTTTGTGTGAGTTTAGCGGCAGCTTCTCTTGTATCAATTCCTTCCAGTTTGATATAGGTTTCTTCTTCGCTTTTTATCTTTGTTGATTCAATGAACCAGGGAAGAAAGGAATCTTTTTTGTCTTCAATAAATATCGCCTGCAGGCCCTTGAGTGAAGTTTTTTTGCCAAGCGTATGTTTGAGTAATAACTCCCCGGTTAGCCCGACTACGGTAACCAATTTTCCTATTTTAAAATACTCTGTCATGGATTATGCTCTTACAAATTTGTGTAATAAGTAGCAATAAAAAAGGCGACACTAAAAAATGTCGCCTCATGAACTTTCAGGATGCGGATACTATTTATCCTTCATTACCGCCACCGCCTTCGGTCCTTCTTTCAGGTCTGCGACCCGGCATCGGACGTCTTGCTCTTTTGTTACGGTAAGCATCTTCCTGTCGTTTTTTCACCTGGGCGTCATGTTCTGCACTCCATTTGGTGAATTTTTCCATCGCTGTTGCATCATCAAACAATCCCAGTCCTACACCACGGAGCAGGTGTTTCAGGTACAACACTCCTTTGAAGCTAAGGATGCGGCGAACGGTGTCTGTTGGTGTAGCACCTTTGTTCAACCATTCCAATGCTTTTTGACGATCAAGCTGAATAGTAGCCGGAACGGTCAGCGGATTGTAAGTACCTAATTTTTGAATGAATTTACCATCACGGGGTGCCCGTGCGTCGGCAATAACGATGAAGTAGAAGGGTCTCTTTTTGGACCCGTGTCTTTGAAGACGGATTTTGGCTGACATTAAATAGAAATTTAACGTTGTTAAACAATAATTGTTAAGTCCCGGTAAAAATACCGGACGACGAAGATAAGAAGGCAGTAGTAAAGTGCCAAATCATCGTGGCAGCGACAAGACAGGTAGAGCCAAGGCATGCCTTGGCTCTACCTGTCTTGTCGGTTATTTTTTTATACCCGGCATCATCTTCCCAAACATTCCCGCCTTATTCATCCCTTTCATCATGTCTCTCATTTGTTCAAACTGTTTCATAAAGGCATTTACTTCACTGATGTCTTTGCCGGCCCCTTTGGCTATGCGTTTACGGCGGCTGCCGTCTATCAGGTCAGGGTCGGTTCTTTCTGCAAGGGTCATGGAATTGATCATGGCTTCAATGCCTTTGAAAGAATCATCATTAATGTCAAGGTCCTTTACCTTATTCCCAAGTCCCGGAATCATGCCCAGCAGATCTTTCATATTCCCCATTTTTTTGATCTGCTCCAGTTGCATTTTAAAATCAGCAAAATCAAACTTGTTCTTGCGGATCTTTCCTTCCAGCTTTTTGGCCTGTACTTCATCAAATTGTTCCTGGGCTTTTTCTACCAGGGTGGTTATGTCGCCCATGCCGAGAATACGCTGGGCCATACGTTCAGGATAGAAAACATCGAGTGTATCCATCTTTTCGCCACTGCTGACAAACTTGATGGGCTTATTGACAGTGTATTTTATAGAAAGAGCGGCGCCACCACGGGTATCGCCATCTAATTTGGTAAGTACTACACCGCTAAAATCCAAACGGTCATTAAAGGCTTTGGCGGTATTCACTGCATCCTGGCCCGTCATACTGTCCACCACGAATAATATTTCCTGTGGCTTAACAGCAGTGCGGATATTGGCTACTTCGGTCATCATTATCTCATCAATGGCCAAACGGCCGGCAGTATCTATGATGACAACATTTTTGTTTTTGCTTTTCGCTTCTTTGATGGCATTTTGTGCTATGGATACGGCATCTTTACTTTCCAGTTCAATATACACATCCACGCCGATCTGTTCTCCAAGTACCTTTAATTGTTCCATAGCAGCGGGGCGATATATATCTGCAGCTACCAGCAATGGTGAAAGGCCTTTTTTTGTTTTAAGATAATTAGCCAGTTTACCACTAAAGGTCGTTTTACCACTACCCTGTAAACCTGCAATAAGAATAACAGCGGGACTGCCTTTTGCATTGAAAGCCGCTTCCTGCCCACCCATCAGGTCGGTCAGTTCATCTTTAACGATCTTGGTCATCAACTGACCGGGGCTGATCGCATTGATCACTTTTTCACCAATGGCTTTGTCTTTTACTTTATCAGTAAACTCTTTAGCTATTTTGTAGTTGACATCTGCATCTACCAATGCACGGCGGATCTCTTTTAAGGTAGTAGTAATATTAAGCTCAGTGATACGGCTCTGGCCCTTTAATCCTTTAAAGGCGCTTTCCAGCTTTTCTTGTAATGAATTGAACATAGTCCCGCAAAGATAAGTTGGGACATGTCAAAAGTAAAAAGTCAAAATTCGGCGGTTTTCACTTTGAATTTTGACTTTTTACCCGGAAGTAGTGTATAATTTATATCATGCGCCTAAATAAGTTCTTAATAATTTACAACGGTTAGTGGTTCTTAATTTAGTAATGGCCTTGTCTTTGATCTGGCGAACCCGTTCGCGGGTCAGGTTAAACCTTTCGCCAATATCTTCCAGGCTCATTGGATGATCCACGCCGATTCCGAAGAAATAGCAGATCACTTCTTTTTGCCTTTCGGTAAGAGTCTTAAGTGACCGGTCAATCTCTGTTTTCAGGGATTCTTTATGATCCAGTTCATTATCTGTCCTGTCCGCATTTGGATTTTCCAGTACATCAATCAGGGTGTTTTCTTCACCCTCAGATAAAGGAGAATCCATGCTTACATGGCGGGAAGATATTCCCAAAGTAGCGGAAACTTCTTCAAGGTCCATTTCCAGCAATTCGGCCAGTTCTTCCGCAGAGGGTTCTCTTTCAAACTGCTGTTCTAGCAATGAGAAAGCTTTTTGGATACGGTTGGTAAGACCTACTTTGTTCAGCGGCAGGCGAACAATACGTGATTGCTCGGCCAATGCCTGCAGGATGCTCTGGCGTATCCACCATACAGCATAAGAAATGAATTTGAAACCACGGGTTTCATCAAAACGCTGGGCGGCTTTGATCAGGCCCAGGTTACCTTCATTGATCAGGTCGGGAAGAGATAAGCCCTGGTTTTGGTACTGTTTAGCCACGGATACCACAAAACGAAGGTTGGCTTTGGTAAGACGATCCAAAGCACGCTGGTCTCCTTGTTTGATAAGTGTAGCTAATTTGACTTCTTCTTCGGGGCTGATCAGCTCTACTTTGCCGATCTCTTGGAGGTACTTTTCGAGACTTTGAGATTCACGATTGGTAATAGATTTTGTGATCTTGAGTTGGCGCATGCTCATAGGTATTGGGGTTGATTAGGGTTATTTAAAGGGTGTTAGATTTATTTGTTTTGGTTAAGGTAAGCCCTTAAAAAGACCCGGCACGGTATCAGTTTTCCTCAGAAAATATTGGACTTCAAGGCAATTTAATGGTTTTCACTAATATTCACCAAAAAAACTTTGCTTTTCTTTAACGTAAGGTGATATGATTTATTTTGCATATAACCACAAACAGGGGCAAATTGAAAAAATAAACGGGAAAAATAGTTGCCTCAATCATTATTTTTTTATTATTGCACCGCACAGAAGGATTTTAATACCCAAAGATGAGCAAGCAATTATACACCTTAGAGTTTCCGGTTCGATGTTCCCCCTCGATTTTATATGAATTCCTTTCCACCCCTGCTGGTCTTGGAGAATGGTTTGCAGAAAAAGTGGACGAAAGAGACGATATATTTTATTTTGGCTGGAATGGCGCTTTTGAAAAAGCGGAACTAGTAGAAAAAGAGACTGATAAATTTATCAAGTTTCACTGGCTGGTTTCCCCCAAAGAAGAATACTTCGAATTTCGCATTGAAAAATCTGAGATCACTAACCAGACAATTTTAGTGGTGAAGGATTTTGCGGAGAAAAAGGAAATCAAAGACCAGAGTCTTTTATGGGATCACCAGGTAAAGGAACTGTTTCACCGCCTCGGAAATTAACTGGTCAGCAATTTTATCACCCCGGAAAAGGAAGTCATCAAAAGATATCCTGCGTCATCCCAATGCTGCAGTGGATACATTTTAGCGAGTTTAATGAAGTCTTTGCTATCGGAATGCTTTTTGAATGTATCAGCATTCATATCCTTTAATGGCAGGTAATTATTTGTTTCAAAATGATGTTCCCACTGACCAGTACTAATGCAAACAGAGAATTTTTCTTTTTTTAAATAAGGGAAAGCGGTTTCAATTTTACTTTCATATATTTTTTTATACATACCGGATAGCTGCAGCGTAATACTAAAAAAATTGCCCCACCAGAACATGCTCCGGATAGCTAAATGGTTCTGCCCTTCAAAATATCTTGGATGATCAAGTACCAGGTAGGGCAGGCCTTTATAATTTTCTCCTTTTGATATTTTTGGGGGAATGTTTGTTACCTCCGCAGGCAGCTTTTTTATATGCGACTGTAAAAAATCCAGTTGACTGGATTGCAAATCTTCCAGCAGGAATTTTGCTTTTTGAAGAATACCATTCTTTGTTAAAATCCAGTCTGCATTGGAAACCAGTTCAGCCTCCTTTGGTGAAAGCCTTATTTTTGCTTTATCCATAATTAAAGGTAAGTGTTCAAAAAGTTAGATATACTCGTCATTAAAGCATTTGTTGGCCCTTTCATAGCCACCTTCTTTATTACGCTGCTGGTGCTGCTCATGCAGTTTTTCTGGCTTTGGATAGATGACTTTGTGGGCAAGGGCCTTGGTATTAATATCATTCTTAAATTCATCTGGTATCAAAGCTCGGTTTTAGTTACTTTGGCGCTCCCCCTGGCTGTACTGCTTTCATCGCTGATGACATTTGGCAACCTTGGCGAAAGTTTCGAGCTGGTAGCTATTAAGTCATCCGGGATTTCTTTACTCCGCTTCATGCGGCCATTGTTCATTATTTCCTTACTGATCTGTGGTGTTGCTTTTTTATTTTCCAATTATATCATCCCGGTAGCTAATCTTAAATCAAGGACTTTACTGGCGGATATTGTTCAGGCGCAACCGGCTTTCGATCTTAAAGAAGGTGTGTTTTACGACAAGATCAATGGCTTTTCTATCAAGGTCGGCAAGAAAGAAGCAAATGATAGTGTTATCAGGGATGTGATAATATATGAGCAAAGCAATCCTGTACAGGATAATTTTATCATTGCCAAAAGCGGCGTAATGAGTGTTACGGAGAATAAGCGGTTCCTGGTGTTCAACCTTAAAGATGGATGGCGGTACGAAGAAAGAGGCGATAAATATGGCGGGCAAAAATCAGACTATATTCGTCTTGGGTTCAAAGAATATAAAAAGCAGTTTGACCTTAGTTCTTTAGGATTTACCGGGCGTACCCCGGACAGCGTTAATAAGAATAATGAAAGGATGTATAGTATGCGGCAACTGGATAAAGCCATTGATTCCTTTCAAAAGGAGAACAGGGATATGTATGTGCGGATCCACAACACACTTTATTCCGCAATTCCTTTTGTACTTTTCCTGGACACTCTAGGGAATAGAAAATTACCGGCAGATACCAGCAGCAAGCTTAAAGCGGCTAAACAATTTGAACAATTGCTTCCCGATTCTGCAAGGCAAACTGTGCATGACAGGACATTAAGCCAGGTTACCGCACTGCGTGCTTCCCTTGAATCTGCTATGATTAACCTGAAAGAAAAGGAAACCAGTCTCAGGAAACACAAAATAGAATGGCATAGAAAGATCGTTCTTTCTCTTGCCTGTTTGGTGCTGTTCCTGATCGGCGCCCCACTGGGTTCTATCATACGAAAAGGAGGACTGGGATCACCACTCATTTTTGCGATCATCTTCTTTATGATCTTTTATTTTGCCACCACTACAGGTGAAAAGTTTGCCAAAGGAAATACACTCACTCCTTTCGCAGGCATGTGGATGGCTACATTTTTGCTGATTCCTGTTGGTCTTTTTTTGACGTATAAAGCTATGCGGGATTCCCAGCTATTTAATAAGGAGTCGTATTACCGCTTTGCCAAATGGGCGGGTAATTCCATTCGTCGTTTTTCAAAGCGGGGCCATTCAAATAAGGACTAACTTTACTGTCGAATAATTTTTTTTATGGAAAATAATAATACATCCCGGAGATCATTCCTCGCCAATTCTGCGAAAGCTACTTTAGCCGTGACGGCGGGCATGGCGGCTGTTGGATCATTGCTTGAATCATGCAGCGGACCCAAAGCCGTAACAGGATCACCATTCAAAACAGGTTTTGCGCAGGAGCCTTTACCGTACTCCTATAGTGCATTGGATAAAGCTATTGACGGCACCACTATGGAAATTCATTATTCCAAACATGCGGCTACGTATGCGACTAACCTTAATGATGCTGCAAAAAATGAAGGGGTGGATATTACAAAACCTTTGGAAGATGTTCTTGGAAAAATATCAAAATATTCCACCAAGATGCGAAACAACGGCGGTGGTCATTATAATCATGAACTTTTCTGGAAAAGCATGTCCCCCAACAGTAGCGAAAAGCCATCAGGAAAATTATTGACGGCGCTGGAAGAAAGTTTCAGTTCATTTGACAGCTTTAAAACACAGTTTGGCGATGCGGGTAAGAACCGCTTTGGCAGCGGATGGGCATGGTTGTTTTTAGACGGGGATAAAAAACTACGTATCGGCTCCACACCCAACCAGGATAATCCATTGATGGATATAAGCGAGATAAAAGGATTTCCGGTTCTTGGTTTAGATGTATGGGAACATGCTTACTACCTGCGTTATCAAAATAAAAGACCCGATTATATTACCAGTTGGTGGAAAGTGGTGAACTGGGATTTTATACAAAAAAGGTATGAAGGAATGATGTAGGACCTTGTAACAGATTTTTAATTGCCTTTACTGTACAAGTAAAGGCAATTTTATTTCCGGGGCACATACAAGAAAGTTTTAAGTAAATTGCCCGCTCTTGAAAACAGCCGATCAAAATCTGCAGGTTCAAAAATGGGTAGCGGGCATTTCCATTGTGTTGCTTGCAGTAAAATTGGCTGCCTATTATTTTACTCACTCCGTTTCCATACTTACTGATGCGCTGGAGAGTATCGTGAATGTAGCAGCAGGGTTTATAGGATTGTACAGTTTATATATTGCTGCAAAGCCAAGGGATAAAGATCATCCTTATGGACATGGTAAGGCGGAGTTTATTTCGGCAGCAATAGAGGGAACGCTGATCGGGGTGGCTGGCATGATCATTTTATACGAAGCCATTCAACATCTTATCCATCCGGTAGTGCTGAAAGAAATAGATACAGGAATCTGGCTGGTAGGAGCGACAGCGATCGGAAATTATATCATGGGTTATTTCTGTGTGCGTACAGGCAAAAAGAATAACTCGCTGGCACTGGAGGCCAGCGGCAAACATTTGCAAACTGATACTTACTCGACTTTAGGTATTATCGCCGGATTGATACTGTTGTATTTTACCGGCGAACAATGGATAGACAGCGCTGTAGCGATCTTTTTCGGAGGCTTTATTATTTATACCGGTTATAAGATCGTGCGTCAATCCATAGCAGGAATAATGGATGAAGCAGACGAAAAACTATTGGGGAAACTGGTGGAAGTATTGAATAAGACCCGGAGAGAAAACTGGGTTGATCTTCATAATTTGCGGGTAATAAAATACGGCAGCATACTGCATCTTGATTGCCACCTGACTGTGCCCTGGTACCTGAATGTATACCAGGCGCATGAAGATGTAGATGCATTATCAACGACGGTAAAAAAGGAATTTGGTGAGTCAGTAGAAATGTTTGTTCACTCTGATGGATGCATGCCTTTTCAATGCCCTATCTGTGACAAACATGATTGTATGGCCAGGCAGCATAATTTTGTAAAAGAAATACCGTGGACATTAGAAAATATTTTACGGGATAAAAAACACAGGTACGAAGAGTATGACAAAGACAACAACAAAGTGGAAGCATGACAGGGTTTTTGAAAGCCGGATGGTACATGCTAATAATCCATCTCCTATAATCATTGATGGCGACAGGAAACTTGGACCCGGCCCCAAGTCATTATTGCTGTCAGGTGTTGCCGGTTGTTCAGGCATAGACGTGCTGGACATACTGGATAAAATGAGAGTGGTATATTCTGATTTTTCGATGGATGTAGAAGCTGAGCAAACAGACGAACACCCAAAAGTGTTTAAAGACATCACTATTACCTATCATATCCGGACAGATGCGGACAATGAAGAAAAAGTGAGAAAGGCGATTGAATTATCTTTAGATAAATATTGCGGTGTATCCGCCATGCTAAAAAAGAATTCGGCCATTAATTATAAACTGCAACTGATAAAGTAAAATGCTTTCAAAAAAATCACAGTATGCGTTCAAGGCCCTTGCCTACCTGACGGAGAAATACCAGCAGGGACCTGTTCTTATTTCAGAAATATCCACTAAGAAAAGGGTGCCGCTTAAATTCCTGGAAAATATTTTGCTGGAGCTTAAAAAAGCTGATATTCTCGAGAGCAAGAAAGGTAAAGGCGGGGGCTATTATCTGAAAAAGGATCCTTCCCAGGTAAAAGTGGCCGCTATTGTTCGTATCGTAAACGGGCCGATAGCTATGCTGCCTTGCGTAAGTCTTAATTTTTATAAACGCTGCGATAATTGCGATGAAACCGCTTGCGGACTTCACGATATAATGATAAAGGTTAGGGATGCTACACTTAATGTTCTGGAAACAAAGACCTTAATTGATCTATTGCCTATGAAGTAATATTCTGCTAAAACAGTCCACATAGTTGGTAGGATAGGCTGATTAACTTATTTTTGAGGTTCTAAATTTTTTAACTATGTCACTACGTCTTGGGGATGTTGCTCCCAATTTCAAAGCACAAACTTCCGCCGGGGATATTGATTTTTATGAATACTTAGGCAATAGCTGGGGAATTTTATTTTCCCATCCTGCTGATTACACACCAGTGTGTACTACCGAACTGGGAAAAACTGCATTATTGAATGAAGAATTTGCAAAGCGCAATGTAAAAGTACTGGCTGTAAGCGTGGATGGGCTTGAAAAACATGAAGGCTGGATAAAAGACATCAATGAAACCCAGCACACTACGGTAAACTTTCCCCTGATCGCCGATCCGGACAGGAATGTATCAACACTATACGATATGATACATCCCAATGCATCACTAACCGCGACGGTGCGTTCGTTATTTGTGATAGGCCCTGATAAACTGGTTAAACTGATAATCACTTATCCGGCCTCTACCGGAAGAAATTTTGTTGAAGTACTGCGCGTAGTTGATTCATTACAACTGACAGCCGGGTATAGTGTAGCTACTCCGGCGGACTGGAAAGCAGGTGAAGATGTGATCGTCGTTCCCGCTGTTTCAACAGAAGACGCTATTAAGAAATTTCCTAAGGGGGTAAAAGTTGTAAAACCATACCTGCGTTATACGCCGCAACCGAATTTATAATGCTGAGCAATGAACAGATAAAAGAGATGGAGGGCAGTGCGGTGTCTGATGCGATAAGACTGGTCACTGAGTGGTTTCCGGGTGGAGTGGTTTTTTCTTCCTCCCTGGGACAGGAAGACCAGGTGCTTACAGATATAATTTTTAAAAATAACCTGCCGGTTAAAATCTTTACGATTGATACCGGCAGGTTGTTTAATGAAAGCTACGAATTACTTGACCGGGTAACAGCCCGTTACAAAAAACCAGTCTATGTTTATTTTCCTGAAGCGGCAGATGTAGAAGAATTTGTTGCTAAAAAAGGAGTCAATAGTTTTTATGAATCTGTAGATAACAGGAAAGAATGCTGTCATATCCGCAAAGTAAAGCCATTGAACAGGGCATTGAAAGGGGCTAAAGTCTGGATAACAGGTTTAAGGGCCGGACAATCTGCCAATCGCCAGGATATGCCGATGATCGAATGGTCTGAAGAAAAACAATTGTATAAATTCAATCCGCTCATCAACTGGAGCTATGATGATATGATTGATTATATAACAAAATACAATGTGCCCTATAACCGGTTACATGATAAAGGATTTATCAGCATTGGTTGTGCACCGTGTACAAGAGCCATCGAACCCGGTGAAGATGCAAGAGCAGGACGCTGGTGGTGGGAGACTTCGCAAAAAGAGTGTGGTCTGCACAGTGACACATCAACGATAACAAATAGTAAAGAGAATAGCAGCGTATGAGCAGTCAGTATCATTTAGATTATCTGGGGCAACTTGAAGCGGAGAGCATTCATATTTTCCGGGAAGTAGCAGCGCAGTTTGAAAAGCCAGCCTTACTTTTCAGTGGGGGTAAAGATTCCATCACATTAGTTCATTTGGCGAAAAAAGCATTTGCACCGGGTAAGATCCCTTTTCCTTTAGTTCATATAGATACCGGTCATAATTTTCCTGAAGCATTAGAGTTTCGTGACTGGCTGACCAAAGAGGCAAATGCAACCCTGGTAGTAAGAAAAGTAGAAGATACTATAAAGCAAAAAAATCTCACAGAACCTAAAGGAAAGTTTCCCAGCCGGAATTGGTTACAGACCTATACTTTACTGGATACCATTGAAGAATTTAAGTTCGATTGTTGCATTGGTGGTGCAAGAAGAGATGAAGAGAAGGCCAGGGCGAAAGAAAGAATTTTTTCTGTACGGGATGAATTTGGTCAATGGAATCCCAAACTACAACGGCCTGAGTTATGGAATATCTACAATGGAAGAATACATAAAGGAGAAAATGTAAGAGTGTTCCCGATCAGCAACTGGACCGAACTGGATATCTGGAATTATATACGGAAAGAAAAGATCGGTCTGCCATCCATCTATTTTGCCCATGACAGGAAAGTAATAGAACATGAAGGCCAGTTAGTGGCCATGAGTGAATATGTACAGCCATCAGCAGGGGATGTGATACTAACAAAGAAAGTCCGTTACAGAACTGTTGGTGATATGACCTGTACGGCTGCTGTTGAATCAACCGCGTCAACACTCGATGAGGTGATCAATGAAATAATATCTACCAGGATCAGTGAAAGGGGCGAAACAAGAATTGATGATAAAGTAACAGAAGCTGCGATGGAAGACAGGAAGAAGAACGGATATTTTTAAGGTGAATAGTGAATGGTTAGTAGTGAGTGGAGCAAGAGCTCTTATAATTGGAATTTTCTAAATACTTGGTTTTTCATTACTGAAGGACTGATACAAACTAAGTTCC
The DNA here is from genome assembly GCA_015654695.1 of Chitinophagales bacterium. Classification (GTDB taxonomy): domain Bacteria; phylum Bacteroidota; class Bacteroidia; order Chitinophagales; family Chitinophagaceae; genus VBAT01. The sequence goes on from JAATGJ010000032.1 coordinate 39,183, forward strand.
CCTTCAGGGGACAGGGGTATGGACTTACTACGATTTATAACAGCGGGAAGTGTGGATGATGGCAAAAGCACATTGATTGGGCGATTATTGTATGATAGCAAGAATATTTTGATTGATCAGTTAGAAGCATTGGAGAAATCAACAAAAAACCGTACTGATGGTTCCGTTGACCTGGCTTTATTGACCGATGGTCTTCGTGCGGAAAGGGAGCAGGGTATCACCATAGATGTTGCCTATCGTTATTTCACAACGCCAAAACGGAAATTCATTATTGCCGATGCCCCCGGTCATGTTCAATACACCAGGAATATGATCACAGGAGCATCCAACGCGGCTTTGATAATCATTCTTATTGATGCAAGACTGGGAGTAGTAGAGCAAACCCGCCGGCATTCTATCATTGCATCTTTACTGAAGATACCGCATGTGGTAGTAGCTATTAATAAAATGGACCTGGTTGAATATTCACAGGATGTATTCAATAATATAGTGATCGAATATGCAGAAGTCGCAAAGCAGCTTGGATTAACGGATGTAACCTATATTCCTATCAGTGCATTGAACGGCGATAATATTGTTGACCGCTCAGAAAAAATTAGCTGGTTTGACGGGAAGCCTTTACTGGAATTCCTGGAAGAAATAGAAACGGAACATGATGTCAACCTGAGTGATGCACGTTTCCAGGTTCAGTTTGTTATTCGTCCGCAAACAGAAGAACTGCATGATTACCGTGGTTATGCAGGTAAGGTGATCAGTGGCGTGTATAAAAAAGGCGATAAGGTTAAAGTGTTACCTGCCGGGATAGAGACAACGATCAGCAAACTGGAATCAGGCGGCATAGAAGTGGATGAAGTTTTCGCTCCGCAACCTGTCGTTATACAGTTAAGCGAAGATATTGATATCAGCCGCGGAGACTCCATAGTAAAAGTGGATAACCTTCCGCTGGTCAGCAATGAACTGGAAGTACTGTTATGCTGGCTGGATGATAAGCCATTAGTGCCGGGTAATAAATACCTCCTGCAACACAACAGCCGTCTCGTGAGGGCTGTTGTACGCAATGTTGAGTATAAACTTGATGTGAACTCCCTGCAGCGTCAACCTATAGAAGGAAATATAAAATTAAATGAAGTGGTGAAAGCTGTTATTAAAACCGCTTCGCCATTAGTATATGATCCTTATACAAAACTCAGTTCAAATGGCAGCGCTATATTAGTGGATGAGACCAGTAACAGTACTGTAGCGGCTGTAATGTTGCAGCGTTAAGGCCAGCAGACTTGTCTTCCAGATGTTAACTTAAAAGATTTGTATGTATGCAGCAGGAAAAGAAGGCAAGGTGATACTTGCCGGGGCTGGTCCCGGGGATCCCGAATTAATCACATTAAAATTAAAAAACAGGTTAGCCGATGCTGATGTTATCATTACGGACAGGCTTGTAAACCCTTCAATTATTACAGATCATGCCCGTAAAGACGCGAAAGTTATCCTGGCAGGTAAACAAGGATATAACGACGCTTCATTAACACAAGCGGAAGTCACTGCGCTGATTATTGAACATGCGTCGGCCGGGAAAACAGTATTGCGTTTAAAAGGCGGCGATGTGGCTTTTTTCAGTAATGTACTGGATGAGCTATTAGCAGTACAGGAAAATAATATTCCATTCGAGATCATACCGGGCATTACTGCCGCTTCCGGCGCCTCGGCTTATACAGGCATCCCGCTTACAGCGAGGGGATATGCACAGGGAGTTCAGTTTATTGCTTTCAACCCCAATAGTTGTTTTAGTACAGAGCAATGGAAAGTTATCGCCACCAGTACTGATACACTGGTATTTTATATGGCTGCTAAAAATATTGTTGAACTGGCAGAGATGATGTTGCGTTATTCAAAGAAACCTTCTACCGGCCTGGCTGTTATTGAACAGGCCACCACTATACACCAGCAGGTGCATATAACTACTTTAAAAAATTGTGCTGTTGACTTTGCCCTTGTGCAATTCAGTTCTCCTTCTTTAATTATCGTTGGCGATGTAGTAAAATTACACCAGGAATTTAACTGGTATAAATCCAATGAAAGCGGTACCGTTTTCAACGAGCTGGAGAAATGATGTTTTGCAATACATCCGGTATTACCGGGATTATAAATGGTCAACCAGAACACTTTAAGTTGGCTGTTTTTCGCATAAAAAAATGAGAGCAGGTACCTGCTCTCATGCCGGAAAATAAGATAGATATTTTACGCTGTTTTTTCTTCCAGTAAAGCTTTCTCGCGAAATTGGCTGGCGAGTGCAATAAAATCTTTCGCTTGCTGCAGGTAGCTTTTAGCAAATGTTTCTGAAGGCTCCCTATCATTCATACTTAATACGGCTGTTTTAAAACTTTCGTATTCAGTGATCAAACCTGTTTGAACAAAATGTTTATCAAAATCATTCAATATACCATGTTGTGTGTTGCATTGTACACCTTGTTGCAACAATAATGCTTTGGCAGCATGAATTTGCGCTGCGTACGCATGATAAATTCCATCGGCCCATGCTTTATTACTGATACACACTTCACTGTTACTGATCTTTTCTTCAGCTTCTAAAATTAGTGTAGCTACCA